>JAAEPW010001062.1 GCA_024232355.1 Chloroflexota bacterium
CTGCCCTACACTTTCCAGTGGACGCGCCGCACATCCACGCCGTCGGATAGCTACGAGCTCAACTTGTTTGATCCCGCGGATAACGACCCGTGGTGGTGGACCTACCCAGCCCTGGGCTATGTCGACAGCTACACCCTTGCGGGGTTGCCCGCAGGTTTCGCGATCGGCACCCAGTATGGCTGGAATGTATGGGTGTATGGTCCAGATGGTGGGGCGGGTATTTCGTACTATTATCGCAGCGTCACGTTCTCCAGCGGTGTGAGTTTGCAGAGTGAGGCAACCCAAGAACACTCGCCAGATAGATTTATGCCAGGAGCGCATGCACCCGCGCGCACGCCAGCGCGCGACCAATAACCGACGCCGCAATTGATCATCGACTCAATCGGGCAGCAGAGCCACACTCTGCTGCCCGTCTTTATAGTAAGAAATTCGCGCTTTCTGACCGCTTTCTAACCACCAACCAATGGCCTTTCAATCTCCATAGTGTAATATAAGTCGGGTGGGACGGTTCACCAATCGTGGTATGGCCCTTTGCTCTCAACATCGATTGGGCGCTCTCGTTCTTTATAAAAAAAGTTCACCAATAGCAGGAGAACTAGATGTCTACAATAAATCCATCTCAACATTCTTATCCGATGACGTGCCCGCATTGCGGGAACACCATGCCTATCGACGCCACTTTTGCCCAGCTCGAGGGAAACGGCAGCGCCCGGGATTTCTGGCCTGCGTCGTTCACCCAGCAACCAAAGTCGGCGAGTCTGGAACTGATCGTAGCGTCAAGCGAGCGATGCATCAGCTTGCCGCTCGCCTCTCTCATATACGTGGGCCGGCGTGACGAGCGACGAAGCATCTACCCCGATATAGACCTTGCCGAAGATGAAGGCGTGAGGTATGGGGTGTCTCGCCAACACGCTTGCATCCACCGCTGTTTCGATGGCGGCATCTATATTGAAGACCTCAACAGCACCAACGGCACTGGTGTCAACGGCAAACGTCTCCATCCCTTGCAGACATATCCCTTGCATCACGGCTACGTGCTTCGACTGGGGCATCTCGACCTTGAGGTCACA
>JAAEPW010001063.1 GCA_024232355.1 Chloroflexota bacterium
ACATCTTGTTGACCCTTACAAATTTATAGGCAATAGGACTTACGCAGTTGGGCTTAAAAACCTTCCTGGAAGCTGAATCAGAGGCAATTTGGGTGGATTATGCCAACTTATCGAGCTTAAACCAGCTTCCAGGAAGGTGAACTGCGTAACTCTTAGGCAAATCATTACGTTTTAGTTTAGTTTTACGAAAATAAGAAAAGGCCGGTCAACCAAATGACCGGCCCCGGAGTATCCCGGCTGCGCCACTGCCACACTGGTCATGTTCAACAGTGGACAACCGTTTGCAGGAATCTGCCCGACGCCTGTGTCATTGGCGGATTCACTTGCCTTTTTTATTGTACTCTTTCTTATTGTGGCTGTCAAGGGATTAATGAAGGCGAAAAATCAGAAATTTATCTATATCTCAATGTTCATCTGTAGCTGAAAGGAGGGACCGACCGATAATCAAAAGATAAGATCCCCAGGCTTGACCTGGGTTGGCGGTTGTCTCTGCATCCTTCGAGTTGAACTTTATTTTGGCTACTCTTCAGAGTTTTCTTCAAGCCATCAACTCGGTCAGGACCGGTCAAC
Source organism: Chloroflexota bacterium (assembly GCA_024232355.1). The sequence goes on from JAAEPW010001063.1 coordinate 571, forward strand.
TATCACCTTTCTACTAAATAATTTACTTCTAATTTTCCAAGGAGGAATATAAAAATGATTAAAAAAACCTTAACCTTTACCCTATTGATCTTGCTGCTGCTGGGTGTGGTTGCCACCGTCCAGGCAGCAACCGTCTCCCCGTGGCGGCTGTCTGGGTCTTCCAACCATGGTAAGACATGCGCCTATCTTAACCACAAATACGCCGACCCCGGCACCACCTGGACGGAATTCAAGCTGGAAGACGGCACCCTGACCAGCGGCGACCACGACGACGGCACCCTTGAAGTTAACATCACTTTGGCCGGTAGCCCCGGCGGCAGCTTTGACTGGACCTCCAACATTGGCGTGGACGCTATTGTGGTCAAGGACGGTCGGGACGGCGCGAACTTTTACGTGTACGACGGCCGGACGGCCCCTACCGGTACCTGGCGAGACATCGAGGAGACCGGCGACACGGGCCTGAAAACCCCCAACAACGGTCGCAAAAACATCAGCCACATTTCTTTCTGCTATGACGCCGAAGCGCCGCAGACCGGCAACATCATCATCGAAAAGCAGGTCGACGACCCCCCTGGCTGGTCGATTCAGAGCTTTGAGTTCAACACCGACTACGGTTCCAACTTTTCTTTGAATCATGGCCAGACGAACGACTCTGGCCTTCTCACCGCCGGCACCTACTCGGTGAGCGAGATCGTCCCGGCCGGTTGGAACCAGACCAGCGCCGCCTGTGACGACGGCAGCGACCCGAGCGCCATCGGCCTCGACGCGGGCGAGACGGTCACCTGCGTCTTTCACAACGAGATGATATTCGGCACCATCATCGTCGAAAAACAAACCGACCCCGATGGCTCGACCCAGAGCTTTGAGTTCAGCCGCAACTGGGGCGTCAACTTTTTCCTGAGCGATGACGAGACCAATGTCTCTACCGGGATCGTCCCCTTCGACGGCTACTCGGTGAGCGAGATCGACGTCCCGGCCGGCTGGACCTTGACCAGCGCCACCTGCGACGACGGCAGCCCCCCGGACCACATCGACCTCAACCCGGGCGAGACGGTCACCTGCATCTTCACCAACACCCAGGAGCAACCGGGCACTATCATCGTCGAAAAGCAAACCGACCCTGACGGCGCGCCCGACAGCTTTAGCTTTGGCGACGACGCCAGCGGAAGTATCAAGGACGGCGAGCAAATCGTGGTCAACGACTTGGTACCGGGCGCCTACACCTCGCAAGAGACAGTGCCGGCGGGCTGGGAACTGACCAGTATCGTGTGTGACGACGACAACAGTACCGTTAGTTTGGCCGACCGCAGAGCCAACTTCCAGGTCGAAGCCGGTGAGACTGTCAAATGTACTTTCTACAACCGCTTGCCGTTGGACTATGGCGATGCGCTGGACAGCTATGGCACCCTGTTAGCCAGCAACGGCGCCCGCCACGCCATCGTGGCGGGGCACAGCCTGGGGCCGATTGTGGACCCGGAGCCGGACGGCCAACCTTCACCGCTGGCCGACGGCGACGACCTTAATCCCCCCGGCGCCCCCGACGACGAGGATGGCGTGACCTTAGCGCCTTTCTTGACGGCAGGTACACCGGGCACTGTTATCGTAGATGGCGGTCCCTCCGGCGGGATGCTGGACGCCTGGATTGACTTTAACGGCAACGGTATCTTTGACGACCCGGCCGAGCACCTCTTTGGTGGTATCAGCATTCTGCTGGGGCCTGGACCGAATCCGCCGCTTGCCTTCCCGGTTCCGCTGACTGCGGTTCCAGGGTCTACCTACGCCCGCTTCCGCTTGAGCAACACCGGCGGCTTAGCCCCCACCGGCTTTGCCCCCGTGGGCGAGGTGGAGGACTACCTGGTGGAGATCGAAGCGCCGCCGCAACTGGGCACCATCACCGCCCACAAGTTCAACGACCTGAATGGGGATGGCTCGGATTCCGGCGAACCTGGGCTCAACGACTGGGAGATGACCCTCCACAAAGAATACGGCTGTTCCGATCGCGACGGCTATATCCTGGACTCCGGCCTCACCGACAGCAATGGCGACAAGAGCTTCACAGACCTGCCTCCGGGTAAGTACTCCGTCCGGGAGACATCCAAACCGGACTGGGTACCCACGACCCCAATTTGCCAGGATGTCGACCTGGCTGCCAATGAACTGGAGATCGTCAACTTTGGCAACTGGCAGCCACCGTCCGGCGATATCACCGTCCACAAGTTCAACGACCTGAATGGGGATGGCTTGCTGGATGCCGACGAACCTGGGCTCAGCGACTGGGAGATGACCCTTTACTGGGGTCCAGATTGTCCTGAAGACGTCGACAAGTGGCCTATATCCACTGACAGCAGTGGTAACGCTAGCTTCCTTGGCCTTGCTCAGGGCGACTACTCCGTCAAGGAAACGCCCCAGGCCGGCTGGCAGCAGACCACCCCCATTTGTCAGAATGTTACCTTGGCTGCTGGAGGCTCTGAGATCGTCTACGTTGGCAACTATGAACTGGGCTACATCGCCGCCATCAAGTACAGAGATGTGAACGGCAACGGCACGCCCGAGTACAATGCCCCAGACAACGAACCTCGTTTGAATGGTTGGCTTATGACCATCGACGATGGACAAGGCAACATCACCACCGGCACAACTGGCGCAGACGGCACCGGGCGGGTGGAATTCCACGACCTGCCCATAGGTACCTACACCGTGTGCGAAACTCTGCAAGCCGGCTGGATCAATACCGAACCCGGCAGCGACGTATGCCGCACGGTACAGGTGCGTGATGGGAAGAAAACCGTAGCCCGCTTTGGCAATGCCGAGTACGGCGCCATCATCGTCGAGAAGCAAACCGACCCCGATGACGCGCCTGACAGCTTCACCTTCGGCGGCGACGCCAACGGGAGCATCAAGGACAACGAGCAGATCGTGGTGGGCAACCTGACGCCGGGTACCTACGACTCGACAGAGACCGTGCCCGCGGACTGGAACCTGACCGCCATCGTGTGTGACGACAGTGACAGCACCGGCGACATAAACACGGCTACCGCCACCTTCCATATCGAGTCCGGCGAGACGGTCAAATGCACCTTCACCAACACCGAGGAACCGACCGCCATCACTCTGGCTTCCTTCAACATCGAGGCCAACGATGGCCGGGCGATGGTGATGTGGGAAACCGGCACCGAAATCGACAACGCCGGCTTCAACATCTACCGGGCCGCTTCCGAGGCTGGCCCCTGGGTCAAAATCAACAAGTTGCTCATCGCGGCTGAAGGCGACCCGGTTGCTGGAGCCAGCTACAGCTTTGTAGACAAACCAGGCCGTGGAGCCTTCTACTACCGCTTGGAGGACATAGACCTCTCCGGCGTGACAACGCTCCACACCGCGGTTATGGCTCAACTTGGGCCAACGGTTCGGACCCCCTGGTTCAAACCAACCTTACCTGACTTCTAAAAGGGCGTTTAGTCTCAACCGGCTACGTCCCGGATTTTAGGAAACAAGACCCCAAGGGTTTTTAAAACCCTTGGGGTCTTTGGATTTTGGATTTTAGATTTTGGATTTTAGATTTACGATTTACGATTGACGATTTTGGATTTAC
>JAAEPW010001064.1 GCA_024232355.1 Chloroflexota bacterium
TTCTGGAAAGTTCCGTATACATCGGCGCGAAACTGACGAACATTTTCTCGAGCAACTTTTTCTGTTATCATATCGCAATTATGTTGCCTCGTTGCAATTTTGTAAAGGTACAGCTAACGCTTAACTTTGTCCAAACTCCAATGGAAAACTATCTCTTCTCAAAGGCGACTAGAGAGCACGCGAGTAATCTAATCATCACAGGAGGTGCTATGGATTCAGCCTGGTGTTGGAGGTCGTGCTGGAGAGCGCCCAAAACCCCTTTAGCGTTCTTCATTTTGCGAGAAACAGCAGGGGCGGGGTTTTGGGCCTTTCTCAAAAAGCTGTTTCTTGGGAGCACAGCGCAAAAATTGATGTTTCGCTGTGCTATCGTCGCGCGCCTATGGTCAACTCACTGCTGGCTTTTTTCTAATCGGCAAGGGGCAGCCAGATGGTAAAGGTGGAGCCGACACCTTGTTCACTCTCTACTGTCATCCGACCGCCATGAACGTGTACGATCTCTTGTGCGATACTTAGCCCCAGCCCTGTACCAGGGATATGCCCCGATTCGGCCAATTTTCCCCGGAAGAAGCGGTTGAATACCTTTTCTTGTTCCTCAAGCGAAATGCCCGGACCAGTATCCCGCACGGCGATGATCACCCAGCGTCTATCCTCGACCTCAACAGCCTTCGCTTCCACCGTCACCCGTCCGCCAGACGGAGTAAAGGTGATTGCATTCTCCACAATCTCTCCTAGCGCCTGAACTAGTCGTGATTTGTCTCCTTTCACCCCTGGCAGGTCAGGCGAAAAAGGCATAGACACCAGAGTCAGACCAGATGTCTCAGCCTGCGTTTGGTGACGGGCGATGGTGTTCTCGATCATAGTGAGCAGGGAAATCGGTTCCCAGGTGGTTACCGCCTTGCCACTGTCCAACGCCGTTATCTCAAGAGTGTCTTGGATCAGTTGAGCCAGCCGGATGACTTGATCATTCACCGTCTGTAGATGATGCTGACTCTTTTCCGGTAATTCTGCATGTTGCATCAGGTGAACGTGAAACTGGAGTGTCGTCACCGGTGTGCGAAATTGATGAGAGACGTTGGTGATGAACTGGCTTCGAGCTCGTTCCAGATCCTTGTTTGGGCTGATGTCCCGGTGGCTGGAGACATAGCCAACCAGGCGATCCCCGGCGTCACGAACAGGGGCAACGATCAGTGCCGTGTCATACGTGCGGCCAGCCTTGCGCCTGCCCGTAACTTCTCCCTGCCACGTTCTCCCTTTGGCCAGGGCAAGTTCTATGGATTGCTGGATTTGCTCAGAACCTGCCCCTGCTCCTACCGAACCGGCATACTTCCCAAGAACCTCTTTCTCCGTGTAGCCGGTCAGGTTAATAAAAGCAGGGTTGGCGTATCGAATCCGCCAGTCTTGGTCAGTCATTAGGATGGCATCGCCCACGCTGCGCAGGATCGCGTCCAACTGTGCGTACTGGGCCTGGAGTTCAGTGGTCCGCTCTTTCACCAATTCCTCCAGATGGTCGCGGTGCTGCGCCAATTCTTCCTCTGCCCGTTTGCGCTCAACGATTTCGCGGATCAACTCGTCGTTGACCCGATGCAGTCGTTCATTGGCCCTGGCGAGTTCAGCCGTCCGCTCTTTCACCAATTCCTCCAGGTGGTCGCGGTGTCGTGCTAATTCCTCTTCTGCCTGCTTGCGCTCGGTAATGTCGTGGATGATGATGCTGGCTCCTACAACCTGGCCTTGGTACAGGATAGCAGCCGGATTGGAATAGCAATGTACAACCTGACCATCTTTGTGGAGCAATCGGTACTCCAAATGACGTTCCGGGAGACGTCGAAAGCCCTCCTGGAACTGGATATCTATCCTTTCTACGTCGTCTGGATGGAGAAAACGGATGAAGGGCTGCCCCAATAGCTCTGTTGTCGGGTAACCGATCATCTGGAAGAACGCTCGGTTGACGAACGTAAGCCTTCCTTCCATGTCTGTGGTCGCGATCCCGGCTCCCGCTTGTTCGACCAAGCTATAGAATTTGGCTTCGCTTCTTACGAGCACCTCTTCTATCCGCCTGCGGGTAGTGACGTTAGTGATCGTCCCCACATAGCCCTCAACTTTCCCCGAATACCCTTTTTCGGCAACTGCTTGACCAAACACCCAAGTCGTCACATCATCAGGACGCTGAAAGCGATACTCTAGCTCAAACGGCAGGTTCTCTCTTACAGTACGGCCCCATTCCTCAAAGACCTTTTCTCGATCTTGAGGATGCAAACCTCTTGCCCAGCCCTCTCCATAGGCATCCTCGGGTGCCAGCCCCGCAATCTCGCACCATCGCTCGTTGACATAGACGTAATTTCCCCCGACATCAGTACGAAATATTCCAACAGGCGATACTTTTGCCAAGGTTTGAAATCGCTTCTCGCTCTCTCGCAGTGCGTGCGTGGCTTGCAACGCGCTAACCAAGGCTTTTTCCTTGGCCGCCAAGGCTTTACGTTGACCCTCCTCTGCCAGTTTGCGTGCCCGATGCATCTCCGCTTCGTGCAATCCCCGTTGAACGGCACGGATAAGGCGTCCCAGATTATCTTTTTTCACATAATCATAAGCACCGGCTTTCATAACACCAGCCGTGGTCTCTGCGCCGATAGTACTCGATGTGATGATAACAGGCAGATCGAGATATCTCTCCCTTAGTAAACTCAATACAGCTAACCCGCTGAAACGCGGCAGATCGTAATCAGCGATAACAATGTCCCACATCTGCCGAGCGAGCGCGGCGTCCATGGCCTCGAGGGTTTCTATTCGTTCACAGGTTGGGTCATAACCTCCCAGCCGTAGTGCTTGCGCGATCAGGAGGGCATCGTCTTTCGAATCTTCAATGAGCAATACTCGAAGCGGTATGGTCATCTGGATACTCCTGTTTCTCTCAGTTTTGGATGTGTAGAGTGTTATTGAGAATTCGCCTAGTTAAACCAGTTCCAATTACCAAGATATGGTGCTTACAAACACAACGCTGCTCCCCCCCCTTACTTGGAGAACAGCGCTATGGTGGAACAATTGTGTCGATCTCCTGGTCAGAGCAGGGGATGAATGTTCGTTAAGAATAATACAATATTACCTACCACGTGGTGCGGGATCTGTAGATTTCTTGCGTTCATTTTCGCCTAGCTCCTTCCGGCTTTGCTATCTTGATCCGATCATAGCATCATCAACGCAATTCTACTATCGCAGAAAATCGGTCATGTTTATCTTATCACAAGACTCGGTGAACAGTCAATAGGAAATTCCTCCTAGGGTGCGCGTCAATTTTTGCGTCAGTAGAGTGAGAACGATTTCGGCGACTCGGTGCACAGGCAGGACAATAGCCCCTATGGCAATCTGTGGGAAAAGCACTCAACACCTCCCCCCAACGCCTAGTCCCCGCACCGCATTCCATCGTCTTGCACAAGGGAACCAAGCAATGCACCATCTGGGTAGAACAGAGGGAAACAGCGAAGGAGCAGATTGGGCCATGTCGGCGGCAGAGGGAATGGGGCAGGTGATAGACCTTGCGGCAATCTGTGACCGAGTTAACGAAACTCCCGATCACCAGCCTAGTGGAGGCTGTTAAAGCATTCAGGCTCTGGGATTTCGTGGGGTCAGTCGCAGACCCTAAAGGGTTTGGTGCGAAATATGACGAAAAAGGGGCATTATCTGGCGCAAAACATTGTCTGCACAATCTTGAGCGAAACCTTCAAGATCTCACCCCGCAAAGTCCCAGAGAGCCCAATTCCTGGCCCCCCATCTCTGGCATCACGATATCCGCGATCACCAGATCTATCCCGTTCATCGACTGGTAGAGTATTAGCGCCTCCCGCCCGTTTGCTGCGGTCAACATGGTAGCCCAGCGATTTCAGCAGATTTTTGACTCCCTACAAAAACACTCTTTACACATCCAGATTACGCACTTCTTTGGCGTGGGTCTGGATAAAGCGTTTGCGAGGAGGAACGCTGGCCCCCATCAGCATATCAAAAGTACGATCAGCCTCCGCCGCATCCTCAATGGTTACTTGCAAGAGCGTGCGGTTCTCTGGGTTCATCGTCGTCTCCCAGAGTTGCTCTGGGTTCATCTCGCCCAACCCCTTGTAGCGTTGGAGAGTGACCTTTTTCTCCTTCAAACCATCAAGCATTGCATCCTTCTCAGTCTCAGTGTAGACATAGCGCACTTGCCTACCAGAAGCGATGCGGTACAACGGAGGTTGCGCGATGAACAGATGTCCCTCCTCGACCAACGGCTGCATATAGCGGAAAAAGAAGGTCAGGAGCAATGTGCGAATGTGCGCGCCATCTACGTCCGCGTCCATCAAAAGCACTACGCGATTATAACGCAAATTTGTTAAATCGAACTGATCGCCGATACCGACACCCAGGGCCGATATGAGCGCTTGCACCTCTTTGTTGCTCAATATTTTGTTCAGCCGCGCCCGCTCGGTGTTGAGAATTTTGCCTCGTAGTGGAAGAATCGCCTGAAAGTGACGGTCACGTCCCTGCTTGGCACTGCCACCGGCACTGTCTCCCTCTACGATGAACACCTCTGTTTTGTTGGCATCCCGTTCGGAGCAATCGGCCAATTTTCCAGGCAGTGTCAGGCTTTCTAACGCACTCTTGCGAATCACCAAGTCACGCGCCTTGCGCGCGGCCGCCCGCGCGCGGGAGCTTGTGAGACATTTTTTCACAATGCTTCGCCCGGCCCGCGAATCTCGTTCTAGAAATTCTCCCAACGCCGTGGAGACCACTGATTCCACCAAGCCTTTGATCTCGGCGTTCATCAACTTTACTTTGGTCTGACTCTCAAACTGGGGATCAGGATGTTTGACACTGACAATGGCTGTCAGACCCTCACGCACGTCATCGCCAGAAAAGTTGGAATCCTTATCCTTGAGTAGGCCAGCCTTACGAGCATAGTCGTTGATCGTACGAGTCAAGCCAGAACGCAGGCCGGTCATATGTGTGCCGCCATCTACCGTGTGAATTGTGTTGGCAAAAGAATAAACTGATTCAGCATAGGCATTCGTATACTGGAGCGCCACCTCGACGCCTACACCGTTCGCCTGCTGCTCGGCATATACCACGCTGTGAACCATTTCACGGTTACGGTTGAGATAACGCACAAACGACTCGATGCCTCCTTCAAAGTAGAACGTCGTCTGGCGGGGGAACGGTTTCGCTCGCTCGTCCACCAAGCGCATTGTGACGCCCCGAGTGACAAAAGCCATCTCCCGCATACGCTGGGCCAACGTGCCAAAACGAAAGTCCACGTCCTTGAAAATAGTGGTATCAAAGCGGAATGTAACCCGAGTACCCTGCCCTTTGGCCTTGGCAATGTCCTTGACTGGCGCAGTCGGGATACCTCGCTCGTAGCGCTGGCGGTGACGTCGTCCATCACGGGGGTCATTCACCACGACCTCCATCCACTCGGAAAGGGCATTGACCGCCGACACACCTACCCCGTGCAAACCACCAGAGACTTTGTACCCACTGCCACCAAACTTGGCCCCGGCGTGCAGAGTGGTCAGTACCAACTGCATCGCCGAAATCTTTTTCTCGGGATGTAGAGCGGTGGGGATACCACGCCCGTTATCCGTCACTGTCACGCTGGAATCGGGGTGAATGGTGACCTCAATCCTATCACAAGCACCGGCCAACGCCTCATCCACCGCATTGTCTACTACCTCATAGACCAGATGATGCAATGCCTTGATGTCGGTACCACCAACGTACATTCCAGGCCGGCGACGGACCGCTTCCAGTCCTTCCAGCACCTGCACATCTGCTGCACTATATTGCTCAAATCCGTTAGTCGCTTGTTCCTTTGCTTTTGCCATGCCTACTTGAACTCCAAACTATAGGGGATCGTTAAAAAATAGCTTACTTTTCTGAACAATGCTAAGGCGTTGTTCAGAAACAACGTCGTATTTTCCAAGTATTTTTTCTTGGTAAATGAACTCGAGTTATTTTTGGACGACTATGTTTCCGCCGAAACCTGGCGCAACTTGGGAAGCAGCTTAACCTGCTCTTGATAGAACACAAACGTACCCGCCGTCAGCCCTGTGGCGACACAGCCATTCCCCAGAATCCCAACTAGCAACGACCAGGAATCACCCGATGGGAGTGCCCATACAAATCCCAATCCTTCGTAAATTACCACTGCGACCAAGATCAAAGTCACTACAGAAGGGAACCGTGTTTGAATCAGCATAAAGCTCTCCACCGTAGCTTGAAACAATCCACGCTCGCCAAGCAACACGCCAGGAATAACGAACAGTAAATGCAAGATCAAATATCCCCCCAATCCAACACCAAGCGACCAGACCAAGAACCCAAATGGCGGCGCAATCATCATAACTAAACCAACTAGCAGTGTCCAGAGAGGAATAAACAGCATCCCAGCCATCAGCAAGCCGGCAACAAACAAACAGACATTGACAAACTTGCCCAATCCGCTGCTCACTCGAACAACTTGATCTGTTCCTTCAATCTCACCCGAGCTAGACTTGGCGTCACCCTCATCAAAGGAACGCACAGCGCAAACTCGACGCGCCAAACTGTTCATGTACAGGAACCCCAACATCAGACCCGCAGGGATCAGTATTGCCATCAAAACGATCAATACCAACCCGCTTGTGACTAACAGTATACGGGGTTCACCCAGTGGCGTTACTATCCCCGGTATATGCTGAGACAACAAACTGGGTACGTCGAGTAACGGAAACGCACCAAAAAGTGAAAACAAATTAAGCTGCTCGCCAGTCTGTTCTAGCAAGATCACTGTCTGTTCAATCTGGTAAACCCACGTCGGGTCAGGAACAGATTGGGCCTTTAAAAAATCGATGAACCCCTGAGACAAGGGAGCTATCGAAACTCGCGGTCCTAACCACAGAAACAGATCGAGCAGCATTGGCAACACAATCAACCACAGGTGCTGACTAACCACTTCAAACCCAGCCATCAAACTACCAATTACGCCCAATGGGCCTGTTGCTTCTTCTTGTGTTTTTGTATTCATCAGCAATATTTTACCACAAAGACAAACAAGTGGGAAACGGACGCACTTGGCGGCAGTGTCTCGTCACGATGCGGAACTAGCATAGTTTTCCCAAGGCACAGAGACACAAAAAGGACCACCGATTATCAGTGACCCTTTTATTTCTCAGAATATCCTGGATGCTTGTAGATCATTCAAAAACAACTTTTCAACTCGTTTCCTATATAAAAATGCTTGAAAAGTGGACGTTGTTTCTGAACAACACCTTATCGGGCAGCCTTTAGCATCTTCCCCACCAACTGGCTGCCCAGGATAGCCAATCCATCGGTGCACATATAGTGCGAGGTAGTATCCTCAAAGAGCACCCGTGCCTGCGCAGGGAAGCCATCCTCCTCGTCCCCTTCCCAATACGTGAGGGCCAAATGGATCCGAGGCAACACGGTAAATGCATAGCCTGCATCTCCATACTCTAGCGGCTTGCCACCCAGCGCCTCAGCAACACGGCGGAAAGAATCAATACCACCTGGCATCTCACGCACCAATCGTCCGCCAGTATAGCCTTGGAATGCCTGGACGTAAAACATGCCGTTGGGCAGTTCGCGGAAGCCGATCCACCGGCTTGAAGGCGTCGTGCCATCAGCGGTAGCCAGATAGGTGAGGATCAGGCTCTGGATGAAAGAGGGCGACTCTTTGTCAGCACCGGCAGGCCGAACACTCAAGTCGTCAGCCGAGACGACGTACGCTTGCCAGAAAAAGTTCAGACAAAAGTTACCATCCTCGTCCCGCTCGCTGCCAGTGCGCAACGCCAGCTTGCCTGGCTTGACAGTCCACAACGTGGCCCGTGCTTCCTCAACTACCGGAGCCAGTTTGTCGAACCACTCTTGAAGCTGTGGAGTGGATTTACCTCGTTGAAGCATGGGATACCTCTCCCATCAGTTTCATAAACTCTTCCCATTCTTCGCGGAAAAAATGTACCGTGACGCTTCCCAGTTCCAGATGATACGTTATCTCGCCGTCCGGATCCTCGGCTCGCCACATGCTAAAGTTCTCACTCTCGGACAAAATTTCGATACCAGGGTCTTGCATCATACCTCCATAAAACGGAATATTTATGAACGGCGCAGCCGATCCAGAAGGCTCGCCAACTTGGGGGGCAATGGCGCTTGAAGATCTACATCCGCTCCTGTACCGGGATGAGTAAAGCGTAGTTGGGTCGCGTGGAGAAAGTGACGGTGTGTCAACAGTCGCTGGCGACGGTAACCGTAAACGGCATCTCCCACAATCGGGTAGCCCATCCAGGATAGATGCACGCGTATTTGATGCGTTCGCCCCGTATGCGGACGCACTTCCAACAACGTGTACCCGGCCAGATATTCGGCTGCCCGATACATTGTACGTGCCGGACGACCGCTGCGTACCACAGCCATCTTTTTGCGCTGCCGCTTGTCGCGCCCAATAGGCGCGTCGATAACGCCCTCTCGAGGGTGCATATGGTCTTCAACCAGTGCTAAATAGGTCTTGGTAACTTGCCGGCGCTTGAACTGCCGTTGGAGCGCGGCACGGGTCGCATCATCCTTGGCAACGATAATCAAACCAGAGGTATCTTTGTCCAACCGGTGAACAATTCCAGCGCGGTCCGGCCCGCCAACCTGGGCGACTTGGGGGCAGTGGGCTAGCACTGCGTTGACCAACGTGCCACTAGAGTGCCCCAAAGCTGGGTGCACAACCATACCCGCTGGCTTGTTCACCACCAACAAAATGTCATCCTCGTAAATCACATCGAGGGAAATATCTTCGGGGAGAACCATCTCGGGCACCTCAACCGGTAGGCGCGCGCTGATCTCGTCGCCTACCTGGACGCGATAGCTCGGCTTGCTGGGGCGCCCATTAACGGTAGCTTCTCCCGCCTTGACCAATCGTTGAGCCTGGGCACGGCTTACGCTAGGTAAACGAGCCGCCAGTACTTGGTCCAGTCGCTCACCCCCGTCCTCAACAACAAAAATAATATCTTGCCCGTCCATCCCAATCTCCCGAATCTCACACCTCTGCGCAAAAAGAAACGAGGCTCAACCCTTTATCGGAGGTCAGCCCCGTTCACATTCCTCGAAAATCAATGCCACACCCACAAACAACGGTCCTCTAGCCACTTTCGGCTATGCGTTGGTTCCCTTGTTCACTTTGCTCGCGCCGTTCCTCCCAGAGCGTCAAAAGCGACAGCACCACCACGCCAGCGACGATGGAACTATCCGCCAGGTTAAAGATCGGCCACTGGTGCAAAGGCCAAAAGCTGAGATCAATAAAATCCACCACAAATCCCAAGCGCAACCGATCCACCAGGTTACCAATAGCTCCTCCCAGAGGAAAAGCCAACACCATCCGCATCAACCACTCTTCGGCCGGAAGGCTCAAAGAGTAAATGAGAATCGTTACAGAGACAATAGCAGGAACGATGGCGAACGAGGCCCCCACTCCAGGAAATAATCCAAAGGCTACTCCTGTGTTTGTCACGTGAGTAATGCGAAAAAAAGGGGTCAGCCATGATGTGATATCCCAAGACTGCCCTACTTCCAACGATGTCATCACCAAATACTTGCTAAATTGATCAACCAGCACAACGAGTGCCGCCACGACTGGAAAGATCAGCCTGTTTTGCTTGAATAGTTTCAACGGGATGCCGTCCGTATACCATTACGTTCTGTACGCGATTGACATGCCAAACAATGCCTGGCATGAGGCAATGCCTCCAGGCGCGCACGATCAACCCTAGCACCACATGCCTCACACAGACCAAAAGTTCCATTGTCAAGCTTGGCAAGGGCATGGCCCACTTCCTCCAGTGAAGTCTCGACCTTGCGCTGAAGAGCCACACCCACAGCTTGCTCAAAGGCCTCGGTACCATCATCGGCCATGTGATTGCTATAGCCAACGCTTTCGTACTCGACGGACTCGAGCCGCTTTAACTGCTCTTTTAGTTTCGTTTGTTCTTCCAACAATTCTTGTCTAACTCGTTCATAAGAGAAAGGCATGTCTATTCCTCCGACCCGCCCCATTATTTTTGAGGGCTATATTCTACCCTAGTCAGTCTGAATTGACAAGAAGGCGAAACGCTAAATATCACAAATATCCCAAGTTCTTCGAGTTTCCGCCAGGAGCGCGGGCGATCACCCGCGCTCCTAAATCACAACCAGCTCACACCTTGCGCACACCTAATTTGAGTGGCTGACCACCTACTTGATCTTGGCTCACACTGTCCACCGCTTCATCTGGCGATCCGGCCTTTAACTCTACGCTCAACGTTTCCGCTGCGATCAAATCACGCCACATCTCGATTGCTGCGGCCAACTCTCCCTCAGCTTGGTATGTGGTGACGATGCGGTCGTCTAGGTTAAAGCCGGCCTCTTTACGCAAGTTTTGTGTTCGCCGGATCACCTCTCGCGCCAACCCTTCAGCGACCAGATCAGGGGTGATGACGACGTCTACGCCAACAGTCACATCTCGTTCAGAGGCCACTGCTAGTCCCTCCTGAGGTTCTTCTCTCACCAGGACTTCCTCGGGGGTTAGTTCTATATCTTGGCCTTCGAGTACCAATTGTAGAGGAAGATTCGCTTTCAACCGCTGCACCGTCGCCAGAGGGTCTTGCGAGGCCAACACCGCCCGAACCGCTGGGAACTGTTTCCCAAAACGGGGGCCAAGCACCTTGTTGTCTGGTAAGAGGCGGTAGGTTACCAGGTCGCTCGAGTCATCCACAAAAGTGACCTGTTTAACGTTCAACTCGTCCTGCACCAGATTCAATAACTCGTCGCCCAGTTCACTTGCACCAGACGCTATATGAATTAAAGCAGAGGCCAATGGTTGGCGCAACTTGACGTTCTTGCTGTTACGGGCCGAGTGCCCCAACGCGACGATCTGTCGGGTCAACGCCATCCGTGCCAGCAACTCTTCATCCATCATCGACGGATCCGCTTGAGGCCATTCGGTATGATGCACGCTTTCCGGGCTGTCTGAATCCACTGACCGGACGAGGTTCTGGTACATTGTCTCGGTGACAAAAGGCACAATCGGCGCAAGCAACCGGCACAGCGTCGTCAGAACCTGGTAGAGGGTAGCGTAGGCAGCGTTCTTGTCTGCGTCTTGCTCGCTCTTCCAGAAGCGTCTGCGGCTGCGTCGGACGTACCAATTGGTTAAATCATCCAAGAAAGGTTCCATGGCCAGTGTCGTGCCGTAGGCATCATAATTGTCCAGACGATCTGTGACCCGGTCAACCACCTGATTCAGACGAGCAAGAACCCACCGGTCCAACAACCCCAGTTCCTGGGCTGCCGACTCTTGGGGCGTCCACTCGTCAATGTTGGCATAAGTCACAAAGAACGAGTAGACGTTCCAGAACGGGATCAAGAACTGTCGGCGTACTTCGTCTGCCTTACCAAAGCCAAAGAGCAGGTTGTTCTCTGGTTTTTGACGACAGTAGAGCCAGCGCATCACGTCTACGCCCATCTGGTTGGCAGCCTCGTTGAACTCGATCGAGTTCCCCCAAGATTTGTGCATTTCCTGTCCATCCTCAGCCAGCAACGTGGCATAGCCAAAGCAAGATAGAAAAGGCGGCGAGTTCTCTAACACCGTCGCCATCGCCAGGAGGCTGTAAAACCAATTGCGAAACTGGCCCGGGAACGACTCACTGATCCAGTCGGCCGGATACCACGTTTTCCAAAAGTCATGCCCTGTCCGGTATTGGAGGGTACTAAAGCTGACGATCCCGGCATCTAGCCAGGGATTGCCTACGTCGATGATGCGGCTCACCTCTGCGCCACACTTGGAGCACGCGATATGCACCGCATCTACCCAAGGCCGGTGGGGTGTGTGTCCCTCAAACTCTTCCCAACCAGACACCGCGCGCTCTTTGAGTTCGTGTTCGTCGCCAATGATATCGAAATTGCCGCATTCTTCGCACTCCCAAATAGGCAGCGCCAATCCTGAATACCGTTTCTTGCTGATCATCCAGTCGTGCATATTGCGCAACCAGTCCAACTCGCGATCCAGCCCAAAGGACGGAATCCATTGGATCTGTCGAGTCACATCCATCATATCATATCGTAGTTTGTCCATCGAGATGAACCACTCGTCCACCAGCCGGAAAACCAGATCGGTACTGCAACGCCAACAGACCGGATAACGGTGCGTATAATCCTCCACTTTATAGAGAATGCCTTTCTCTCGCAAGCTGTCAAAAACACGCTCGGCGCTCTCAGAGACGTTGGTGCCGGTGAGCGAGCCAAAGCCATCCAAAAAGACTCCCTCTTCATCCAACGGGGCGATAGTAGGCAGGTCGTGCTCTTTGCCCAGCACAAAGTCCTCTGCACCACATCCTGGAGCAATGTGAACGATACCCGTACCCTCAGCTTCACCCACTTCATCCCACACAATCACCCGGTGAGCCTGGGGAGATCCGGCTTCTTGTTGAGCTTCCAACTCGTCAAAGGGGCCATCGTAGGCCCAACCTTCCAGAGTTGCCCCTAGTATCTCTTCCAGCACCTCGTACTTGCCTCTCAGAACAGAGATCGTTCCCTTTGAGAGGTACAAAACATCGTCGCCCTGGCGGACCTTGACGTAGGTTAATTTCGGCCCCACCGCAGCCACCACATTGCTGGTCAACGTCCACGGTGTGGTGGTCCATATCAACAGGCTTTCGCCCGGACGATCTCGGAGCGGAAAGCGCACTGTGACACCTGGATGGGTCATCTCGCGATATCCATCGGTGACGATCTCGTGCTGGCTGATGCCGGTGGCACAACGAGGACACCAGGGCATCACGTCGCTACCCTTGTATATCCATCCTCGTTCCTGGCAGCGCTTGAGGAACGTCCAGATCATGTAATTGTTCTCATTGGAAAAGGTGAAATAAGAGCCACCCAATTCTGGCATACCCAATCGAGCCACGATCTGTTCCACAGTATCCGTCACCGGGCCAAGAGGTCCCTCGACGGTCATGATCTCGTCCGGATCCTTTGCCAGACGGTCTGCCAGTTCGCGCAAGAAATCTGGCTCGTTCCAGTCCATCCAGTATCCCAAACGCATGGACTGCTCAGTCTGGACGGCAGCGTATCGCAGCACCCGTTCTTTGCACTTGCGCACAAAACGAGCAATGCCATATTCCTCAATGTCTTGCTTGGAACCAAAGCCCTGCTCCTTTTCCACCTCGACCTCGATCCAAAGCCCCTGACAATCAAAGCCGTTCTGGTAACGGGTGCGATACCCCTTCATCGCCCAGAAACGGTGAAAGAGGTCCTTATAAGTCCGCCCCCAGCCATGATGGACGCCCATCGGATTGTTCGCCGTTATAGGCCCGTCAATGAACGACCAACGCGGGCTTGTTTCACGTAACGCAACTAATTTCTGAAAGGCATCTTGCTCCTTCCAAAAACCAAGAACTTGCTGCTCTTGTGCCACAAAATCTACACTTGAAGGTACTGATTTAAACATTGCCGCCTCCCCGAATCTTGATGTTTATCTGATGTTACTTGTGTGATCACTAACTGTCACTGGCTTTTTTGACATTTCAGCCATCTGACGTAGAATTCCTTGGGTCACTATTGCGCAATCTCTTATCAAATAGAAAGGATTATCGATGTTGCAACCATTCACAGATCAATCACCTCGCCCCGAAAAAAAATCAGACTGGGACATTAACCTTGGTTTTAACTACCGCGAGCTGGACGCCCTCTGGCTCGCCAAATGGACCACAGAATCTGGCTGGGAACCAGGTCAGCTCTATGAACACCAAGGAGCCTCCCTGGCACTCTCCCCCGGTGCCAACGTCCTCTATTATGGACAAGGACTGTTCGAGGGCCTCAAGGCCCGTCGCACCCGGGATGGAAAGATTGTCCTCTTTCGTCCCACAGACAACGCGCGTCGCCTGCGCGTCTCTGCTGCCCGCCTGGCAATGCCTGCTCCGTCGGTAGACACCTTCCTGGAAGCGATCCAGGCCGTCGTGAGAACCAATGCCCGCTGGATTCCCGATCACGGTGAGGGCAGTCTTTACCTCCGCCCAGTACTCATCGGCTCGGGGTCTGTGCTAGGCGTGGCCCCGGCCAAGGAATACTTGTTCTACGTCTTTGCCAGCCCCGTAGGCCAGTATATGGGCGGCGATCGAGCGATTGTCCTCTCCCACGTTCACCGGGCCCCTTCCCATGGTACTGGCGCTGCCAAAGCCGCCGGCAACTATGCAGGATCCCTTCGTCCACACGAAAGAGCCCGAGAACTTGGCTACACCGACGCCCTATACCTGGACGCCCGTGAAGACCGATACATTGAAGAACTGGGCGCCGCCAACTTTTTCGTCATCCTTCGAGACGGCACGCTGGTCACCCCACAACTGGGGTCCATTCTTCCTGGCTTTACGCGTGACTCTGTCCTCACCATCGCCCGCGAGCTTTTTGGCTGGATCGCCGTAGAGCGCCAAGTAGCCATCGACGAGGTCCTGGAGCACGCTGTGGAGGCTTTTTACGTTGGCACAGCTGCCGTCTTGGCTCCCATCACAGTTATCAATTATAAAGGTATAGATCATCCCGTCGGTGACGGAAAGCCCGGCCCCCAGGCCCAGAAACTTTACAAGGCGATGGCGGAAATCCAAGTCCAAGAACAGCCCGACCTGTGGAACTGGGTGGTGGAGGTATCGATCTAGCTAGTCTGAGGCTCTAGCGCTACCACCAATCGTTTGTTAATTCGTCCTTTGCTCTTGTAATCTACAATCTTTAAAGTGCCGACCTCAGTGGTGTTTGTCACGTGCGTCCCGCCGTCGGCCTGTATATCCAACCCATCAATCTCGACCACGCGTACCTGCTCAATGTGAGGGGGCAACAGATTGATCTTTGTGCGAATTAGATCAGGAATCTGAAATGCCTCCTCACGAGGCAGGATGCGCGTGCGGACCTGTCGGGCTGCGGCGACCTCGACGTTGATCTTTTCTTCGATTTCACTGACCAGTTCCCGCTGCATCCGCTCAAACTCAAAATCCATCCGACCGCGCAACAGTTCCATTTTGCCGCCGGTCACCAAAGCCTCATAATCTCGCCAGATCACACCACACAGGATGTGCATGGCGGTGTGGGTACGCATCAGTGTGTACCGTCGTTCCCAGTCAAGGACACCTTTTACGCGCGCGCCTACTGGTGGAGGCGCTAGGTCCAGTTGATGCACGGTGCGACCATCTTTGCGGCCGACCTTTACGACCTGCCACTCTCCACCATCGAACAATAACCGCCCCACGTCATAGGGTTGTCCTCCACCGCCAGGATAAAAAGCTGTTCGATCCAATACCACCCCGCCCTCAACGACCTCAATCACCAAGGCATCGAACTCGCGCAGGGTATTATCCATCTGGTACAATAACTCTGTCATCTTGCCTCCAAGAAACAAAAAACTCTCGTCCCAAGGGACGAGAGTTAAACTCCCGTGGTACCACCCTTATTGCCCCAACATTATAGGGCCTCTCTATCAGCGACACACGATCGCTGCGTCCTAATAACGGAGGACAAATCCGGCCAAATCTACTTGGAGATGAGCCAAAAACAGCCCTGCCCCGTTCGGTTAGCAGCTCCGGAGGGATTTTCGATGCGGTTCCCGCACCCGGCTCACACCTACCCCAGGCTCGCTGATCGGTACCCCACACCTACTCGTCTCCATCATCACCGTTGAAATGTTGTGCGTATTATGCCACAAGAGCTAGGGGCTGTCAAGCACCTTTATGCTATCGTCCCAAAAATTACCACTCACTGCAATGCTCGTTCATACAAGGCTAGTAGATTCGCCACGTGGACCTGTTGCACCAGTCCATTGAGTGGAATACGTGAGAGACCACATGATTCAATGCTGTTTTGTTGCAACGACTCCCAACCCTGCCCCTTGCCTTTATCTTTGTCGGCCTCAAGCGCTTGGGCTACCATATCCTCGATGGTGTCCAAGTATCCCAGGCTAGTCGCCACTATGCCCTTTACTTCTCCACGCAATATGACCTCTCCGTGTCCTTGCACCATATTTTCGATAGGTAACTCGGTCACTTTTTGCAGGGACATCCTTAATGCATCCACATCACCGTCCACGATAGAGGGAACCGGCATAATTGTGTCAGCTGCAAACAACACACGGTCATCTTCAACATACACCATCACCGAATCCTCCGTGTGACCGGGCGCGTGAATCAAACGTATCAATCTTCCCCCCAACCGAAGCCCCAACTCTCCATCTTCGAACGTGATACCTGGCAAACGAAGGATGACATTCTCCAACTCGGGCTCTTCGAGCTTGACCTCTTCCAACGCAGGAGCACCGATCTGAGACAACAACATCCGACAGTTTGCGTGAGCCACCACGTCGGCCTGTGGAAACAGAAAAGCGCCATAGGTATGGTCAGCGTGATAATGAGTCAAAATCACGTACTGTACGCCAGGGGCAGATATTCGGGTGATAAATGCGGCCATCTCGTGTGCCTCACCAGGAAAAGGCAAGCTGTCCACAAGGATTACACCATCGCGCGTTATGATCGCTCCAGCAGTCACTTGCGCATATAAATCACTGGTGAACACATAAATGTTATTGGACACTCGTTCTCGTAACACTGTTTACCTCGCTATTAGAATTTTCTTGCCCTCTCACAATAGACGATGACATTCTCGTATAAAAGCTATTATCCAACTGTTATGATGGTATGGAATGTAGAGGATAGCACAAAGACAAAAGCAAGTCAAGTACAGCGCAAACGCCACCAATGTTTTGGTGGCGTTTGCAAATATTAGACCGGGCCCCGCCATGCCGTGTGCCGATGAGTTTTGAACCTGCTTTCGCAGGTGGGAACTTGCTCAGCAGGTTTGCCTTGCCCGAAGGCTATCGCATTCCTATCTGAAGAGTCAGTCCCCGTTTTGTAAGTGTTGGCCCAAAACACAGAACGACTTCACGTACACAGCAGGGTTGATCGGAATATACCACGCATCAGCGAAAAGCGCAAGTGCAAGAAGTGATTGCTGGTTTATCAAAGCATCAAGTCGCAAAAGTGCTCGACCGATGTTGTCTGTTTGCTTCAGCATATCCACACCTTTGCCCTGGTTAAAGCAATGATCTTTGCTGACTGCACAAGACTAAAATCACATCATTGGCCACTTGTTTCGACAATTTTGCAACGAGAAAATCTCACCTTACTCACAGTGCCATCTCGAGAGCGTCGGCCCAAGACGAGTCCTGGAACGGTTATACTTTCCTATAGAGACGCTTAAACAAGTCCTACGATTGGCTGCATCTTCATATACGGGACGAAACCAAGTTTTTTCCCATGTTAGCAGTGGAAAACCTTGACAAAGAAATGCATTTCTGCTAAAATATGTGTATAACCCGATTAAACGGGTAAATGAACTTGATCGGGTAAACCGATAATGGTGGAAGGAGAATCAAATGCCTAATCCAGTCCAAGACATCATCTTAGTAAATACCCAATCGGTCACCGTGAGTTTAGAGCCAAGTATGAACGCCCTTTACAGCTTGTGGCTGCTTATGGATGCAGAGACCAAAACAGGGCTTGGCGAGTGGGTGGCACGTACTACTGCCGCGCTCACACCCAAAGAGCAAGAGACGCACAGACTAGTCATCATAGGTCTCTATCCCGCCATCTTTCCAAAGCAAAGTTGGTCCAGTTTTCCTGCATATGTCGATCACTTGGCAGCCTGTGACTCGCTCGCATTGCGCGATAAAATACTCCAATCCTATGCCGCAATGCCTTCTCTTGACAACCAGGATGGACTCTTGCCTGTTGATGTTGATATGAAAACGGTACTCGAAAGCGTTGATAGCTACTTGGACTTTTTACGAGAACGCTTTGGTGTAGACAATATTGACCAAGACCTCGAAGCACAGGCCTACTTGTATGTTGTTGATCCTCCAAAAATGCAAAACTTGATTGTCACTCACCTGCGGAAAATATGGAATAGATTTCTTGCTCCCGAATGGGAGCGAATCCGGCCAATGCTACAAGATACCGTGGCAGCATTTCGGCAGATCGATTTCAGTAATATGAGCAAACTTGAAGCAGCACAGCTGATCACTGGCCAAGCGGTAAAAGAAAAATGGCGCCATGATTTTCAGCTAGTAGAGCGCATCATCTTTGTTCCCACGACGCATATTGGTCCATACGTGGGAAAATTCTGTGATGGTGCCACCGCGTGGATATTTTTTGGTCCGAGAGTACCGGATGGCGTTCAAGTCCACACCTCTAGCCTTGGTCGAGCCGAGATCACCGTGCGTCTAAATGCTCTGGCAGACGACAATCGCTTGGGCATATTGAAATTACTCTCAGAGAGTGGTGAATTACGCTCACAGGATATTATGCACCGTTTGGGTTTGAGTCAGTCTGCTGCATCACGTCATCTGAAACAACTCAGCGCCACCGGCTATATCTTTGAGCGGCGTTCTAGCGGTGCCAAGTGTTACAAACTCAATCCTCAACGAATCAGAGACACTTTGCACGCCATCTCGGTCTTTTTATTGGGCGATAGCTACACTGTGACTTGATACAATGACCAAATAGCTACCAAGGAGACAGAGTGTGAACCGATCCAGGTATTTTATCATATTGGTGCTACTTTTATTGAGCTTGATGATGGGATGCGCATCAAAGACCACCTCATCGCCTGCTCTTACAATTTTGCTTCCCACTGAGCCTGCACCAACTGTTACATCAGCACCAACGGTCACACCGGCGCGCTTTACCAAGTCTCGTGGATGTTCCAGACAGAGGGCGCGATCTATTCCCAGTCCTCTATCAGTGAGGGCGTGGTTTATTTTGACAGCGACGACCACTATCTCTACGCTCGACGATCTGAAAGGGCCACAATCTTTAAGGCATATTTCGTTTTCGCCCTCACCGATGGGCTGTTGACCATAGTGCTCTATGCTCTCCAGTTTTTTAACCCGGCCTAACAGAGAATGGCCATTATACGTTAGTTGTCTAGTTTCCAATACAGAACCATCTAATATCAGGAGGCAAGAAACATGCTGCGCAAAACAACTCGATTCGCGATTTTGGTTTTACTATCTTTGGTTTCTCTTTGGCTTTTCGTGGGGTGTGCCCCTAAAAGCCTGCCTCAACTGGCTAAGGATGAGATGGACGAACATATTGCTAGGTTGGACAACTCGGCATCAGGCTATGAGATCGTGTCCGTGCAAAAAGCAACTGGAACGTCGGATCAAGAACTGAACGTGAACCCTGTACCGGAGGGACGCATTGCGGGCGCTTGCCCCCCTGCGGGAGAATTGGAGACATGGTGCGTGGTCATCGACAGAGATGTTACCGACAACGCCGGGCGCACGATCTCCCATTTCTTGGTGGTAAGACAGGGGAGATATTGGGACATGGAAAACCTAACAGACTCGGAAAAAGATGCGTTCCTTTTCGTTGGCTGTGACAACTGGGACGCTGGCAATCAAGACTAAATCCACAAGGATGTCCATGACAAAAACAAACGGTCACAATAATAGTCTGTACCCGCGAGGCGTGTCCAGGCGAGATTTCCTCAAAATAGCAGCAGCAACAGGCTTATTGGCTGGATGCAGTCCCATCCGGCAGCCAGACATCACACCAACCAGTGTCCCGACTGTCACATCAGCACCGACAAACACCCCTATGCCAGAGTTGAATGTGAGTAAGGTCGTGCACGCCCGCCACGCCAGCGTGTGGGACGACGATATATTGGTGCCCGAGGCCATCCGGCAAATGCTCGACAGTTCGATCACAACACTAACCGGTCTGAACGACCCTGGCAAAGCCTGGGCAACCTTGTTTGACCCTGGCGAGCGGATCGCCATCAAAGTCAACACGATCAATTCTAGTAACTTTTGGACGCATACGCCACTGGTAATGGCCGTGGCCGAGTGTCTTCAAGGCATAGGGATTCCGGACGAACAGATCATTATCTTTGATCGATCCACCGGTGAATTGAGGAGCGCGGGCTTTCCCGTCAATCAGAACGGGCCAGGTGTGCGTTGCTATGGCACCGATGGCAACTATACGGCCGGATGGACGCTTCTGGACACCAACATTGTGCTCAGCGATATTCTGCTGAATTGCGATGCCCTGATCAATATCCCCATCCTCAAAGGGCACAGCCTTGCAGGATGCACCTTTGCTATGAAAAATCACTATGGCACCATCGACAACGCCCCGCGCTTTCACCGCCCGATTGGGCCCGCCATCGCCGGGCTGAATGCTCTACAGCCAATCCGAGATCGCACCCGGTTGATCATCGGCGATATGCTGACGATCTGCACACAGGACTGGCGCATAGCCGTGACTGGGGACTCGATCCTGATGAGTGTTGATCCTGTTGCACATGATACGGTTGGCTTGCAAGAGCTTGTCGACGTGATAACCTCCCAGGGAAAAAGTGTAACTGGAACAATGAACACAGCCACCTGGTGGCTGGAACAAGGGGCCGAATTGGGCCTGGGTATCCATAATCTGGACAACATAGAGTTGGTAAAAGTAGCTGCGGGATAACAAAAATAGCTCGACATAATACCGGCCAAGTCCAGGGCCGCGCTTTGTCCACGTCAGCAGGTATGATGAAAACTCTTCAATCAGGAGGAAAAGATGGCCGAAATATGCGTTATCGGGGTTTACGTTCACGATATTCAACAGGCGAAAGCGTTCTATTGTGACAAGCTGGGCTTTGAGATCGCAAGAGAATATGGTGATTGCATCCTTCAGTTAGAGAACAAAGGAGTCACATTCATCATTGAAAAAATCGAGGGTGATTTCCCAAGCGAGCCGTGTATGACAATAGGCGTACCGACCAATGATCTTGCGAAAGAAATTGAGAGACTGCGCGGCTCTGGGGTAACGTTCATTCACGATACTCCCCAACAATTTCCCAAAGGAATATTCGCTGCTTGTCAAGATGCCGATGGCAATCTCGTTGAATTGATCGAGTTTGGAGAACAGGAGAACAAGCAATGAATCATGAACTTGGATCAATAATAGACTATGGTCTTTCAGAGACAACTGAATTGCTGAATCGAGGGTTTGCCGACTATTTTGTGAAAATAGAGTTCAACGTGGCATCATTGCTCCGTATGGTATGCTCCGATGGCATAGATATAACGAGCAGTTGGGTTGTGTCTCGGGACGGCGAGCCTGTAGGGGTTGCACTGATCGCCCAACGCGGCTGGACCAGTCGTCTGGCGGGAATGGCGATTGTGCCAGAAGCAAGGGGAAAGGGCGTCGGCAAGTGGGTAATGGGACAGCTCATCGCCAAAGCCAAGGAACGGGGTGATCGAACGATGGTGTTGGAGGTGATCGAGCAAAATGATCCTGGCGTTTGTCTGTATCAAGGACGTGGCTTTCGCGTATTGCGGCAATTGGTGGGGTATGCTGTTGCTGAACCTAAAGGGATAGAGGGAGAGCTAAAAGAGATCGACGTCCGTGAAGCGGCCCGAATGGTCACGATGTACGGTCTGCCCGACCTGCCGTGGCAAGTCTCGGGGGAGAGCCTGGCGCAGGCGGGGCCTCCGGGTAAGGCATATCAGATGGGGGACGCATGCGTCGCTATCTCTGACCCAGAACGGTTGCACGTGGCGATTCGAACGATCATAGTGGAACCAGATGCACGGCAGCAAGGACAAGCCATCCGATTGCTACGCGCGGTGATGGCCCAGCATCCGGGCAAGACGTGGATCATTCCGGCGCTCTGTCCAGCAGAGATAGGAGGCATATTCGAGAGGGTGGGTTTCAAGAAAGAGGATTTATCTCAACTTCAAATGATGTTAGAGCTAGAGTGACGCCTGACCAATGTTGGAACGCAAAGGAAAGGAAATGATCCAAACTCACAATCACCCTACAGCACGCTACAGTTATGCGTTGACCTATGATAAACACGAGAAAAAAGCGATTCTCTTTGGTGGTTTCGCGCAAGGGCAGAAATTCAATGACACGTGGTCGTGGGACGGTCGGTCTTGGAAGCATCTAAGCAGTGAGGGGCCAATTGCGCGCGACTCTCCGGCGATAGCTTGTGACTCTTACAGAAGGAAAATCTTTTTATTTGGCGGCCATCTCTATGATGGTGATTTTGTGGATGACACTTGGGAGTGGAACGGCAAAGCGTGGCGGCAGATCGATGTGTCCGGGCCTGCTGCTCGCAACCATTCCTCAATGGCCTACGATTCGCACAGAAACAAATCGATACTCTTTGGCGGACGAAAAAAGGGCGAGGACGCAGGAGACACGTGGGAGTGGGATGGGCAGCAATGGCGTCAGCTTGACGTAATTGGTCCCCCAGCGAGAGACGGTTACCGCATGGTCTATGACTGCGTGCGAAAAAAGATCATTCTCTTTGGCGGACGTTCCAGAATGGGTGGAGAGCTTGTACAATTCGGCGATACGTGGGAATGGGATGGCACAGAGTGGAGACAGGTGAGTGATTCAGGGCCAACCCCTCGGGCACATCCGGGAATGGTTTACGACTGTGTCAATAGCAGCGTCCTTCTACACGGTGGCTGGAATAACACTACCCCCTATTTAGGAGATTTATGGCGTTGGGATGGTTCCAGTTGGACTGAATTGGATGTGCCTGGCCCTTCACCTCGAGCGCGTACGTTTATGACCTTTCTCGAGGCTCGAGGTACAGCAATGCTGTTTGGAGGTGCCAGCGCATCAGGCGCTTTGCAAGACACATGGGAGTGGAATTGTGAACGTTGGCGGCAGGTCAATTATGGATAATTCCGTTTGGAGGCAGGAAAAACATCAATATGGAGGATTAGGATAATGACGGCAAAAGTCTTGGATGGCAAAGCATTGGCAAAACAAATCGAGAGCGAATTGGCAGGTCGTGTTGAGAAAATAAAGACCAAGTCGGGAGATAAAACTCCCGCCCTGGCAACGATTCTGGTGGGCGACGATCCAGCTTCGGCAACCTACGTCAGGATGAAAGGGAACGCGTGCAGGCGTGTGGGGATGGATTCGCTCAAGATCGTTTTGCCAGAGCATACGACGACAGAAGAACTCTTGAGCGAGATCGACAAACTGAACGCAAATCCCGACGTTCACGGGATACTACTACAGCACCCGGTCCCGACGCAGATCGACGAGCGACTTTGCTTTGACCGGATCAGCGTCGAAAAAGATGTTGACGGTGTAACCACCCACGGTTTTGGAAAAATGGCGATGAAGGAAGCAGCCTACGGTTCTGCGACTCCAGCGGGCATTATGCGATTGCTGGATCACTATGGCGTCTCCATCAAAGGTAAAGATGCGGTCGTCGTGGGCCGGAGCCCGATATTGGGCAAGCCGATGGCGATGATGCTGCTAAACGAGAATGCAACGGTCACCATCTGTCATTCCAGAACGCAGAATCTGCCAGCGATTATCGGTCGAGCGGACATCGTGGTTGGCGCGGTCGGCAGGCCCGAGTTCATCAAGGGAGCCTGGATCAAGGAAGGCGCTGTGGTTGTGGATGCGGGGTATCATCCGGGTGGCGTGGGCGACGTTGAGCTTTCCGCGGTAGTTGACAAGTGTTCGGCCTACACACCAGTCCCCGGGGGCGTGGGGCCGATGACGATTGCCACGCTTATCGCCCAGACTGTCAAAGCGGCGGAAAAGAAATTGAATGCTTAAAGTGCGGACGAAACGTCTGAACCTGATCCCTTTGACCTTGAAACAATCGAGTCTATATCTTGACGCCCCCCAACAGCTAGAGCAAGAACTGAACTTTTCCATCTCACGGTCGATTGTGACAGAGCGGTTGCGTAGAGCCATCGAGATAAAAGTGTCCAGGATGACCCAAGTCGGGGAGAGCGTTCACCCGTGGTATACGTATTGGCTCGTTGTCATCGCTCAAGAGCCTTTCGGCGCGGGACAGGTGGGATTCAAAGGCTATCCCGATAAAGACGGAGAAGTAGAGATCGGCTATGGCATCGACCCAAGCTGCCAAGGCAAAGGTTACACAACTGAAGCGGTTCGTGCGTTGATTACTTGGACTTTTAAAGAACCTGACTGCAAATCGATTGTAGCACCTGACACCAAGAAACGGAACCTTGCTTCCAATCGAGTCCTAGAAAAAGTTGGCATGCACATCTATAATGAGACAGATGATGCCCTGTTCTGGCGCATCGACAAAAATGACTCGCTATAGCTATCCTTGAAGGAGAAAAACTATGCACGCCCCACAAACAATCTTGAACAAGTTAGAAGAGATCCGCACCGAGACATTGCGACGTCTAGAAGATTTATCCCAAGAGCAACTCGATCAACGTCCCCCTCAAGCGGACGGCGAGGGAATCTGGTCGTTGGGTGAGATCTTTATGCACCTCGCCATCGATGAATTCTACCTGCGTGAATTGATCGCGCGCCCTTTACTGGAAGGCATCGAGCCGCCAGACGGCGTGCGTTTTCTTCCACCGCCGCCACCATACGGAACACCCAAAGATGTAATCCAATTCTGGTTCGAGCGTGCCCGTCTGCAAACTCGTCGTTTCTTCGATAACTGGCCCCCTGATGCCAATCTGGATGTGACGCACGAGGGCGGCTTGAAAGCGATGAACGGCCTGGAGTGGTTTGCGGGTTACGGCGGACACGAAGCGTTTCATCACCCGCAGATCGATGAACTGATCGCGCAGTGTGGAAAGTGATATATGGTTGAACCACGGTTTCTTCAGGCATTGTTCACTGATACCCACGACGCGATCAAACAACAGATAGATAGAATCACCCACAGCGACAGCGTGCGACAGCCTCCATTCGATGGGAACTGTATCAATTGGATTTTGGGCCATATAGTGGTAGCCCGCTGCAACTTTCTCATGATGTTAGATGTGCCATCGATTTGGGGGATGACCAAGTGCCGTCGTTATATTCCCGGCTCTGCGCCTGTCACTGGCATTGACGATGCTACTCCCTTTGACTCTCTACTTGCTGACCTAGATCGTACGCAAGATCAACTTGTCACAGCTCTGTCTCGCGTCTCTGCAAAAGACCTGGACACAGTAAAAGACGATCAAAGCATCGGTGAGCATTTGATTTCTTATCATGCCCACGAATCTTACCACTTGGGCCAGTTCGAACTTTTGCGTCAATTGCTAAGCAAAGAAGCGAGTGCCTGATCCAATTCAGCAGTGCTAGTTTCCCAACAGGCAAAACTGCATCAAGGAACATTGAATACCTATGGAGAATGGATTAAAACAACGTCTGGTCAACCGGCTAAAGCAAGCTGGCGCATACACTGTCCGCGTTGCAGACTCAAATATAGGATTTGAGCACGCTTTGGAAGGTCGGCATCCTCTGGATGTCTGGGAGATGTGCAAGTCGGTTATCGTCTTTGCCATAGCAAGGCCGCCGCAGAACAACAACACTTACATTGGTGTCTATGCACCGTGGTCCGAAAAACAACGTTATCTGGGCCCTGTACCTCAAGACCTTCAATCCATCGACTATGCTATGCAAAGGCTTTCACGTCTATTTGTCTCATCCGTCACCTTGGAAGGAGTCGATCTTTTACAAACCGACGGATACAATACCTTGTGGAACACTCCACAGGCCAAGCTCGCCGCCTTTGAAGCGGGAATAGGAGTGTACGGTCGATCGGGCCTGATCATTCACCCGAAACTGGGCAATCGTATAGTCCTTGGCACTATCCTGACAGACGCAGTCCTTGAACCGGATCGCCGCATGGAGGGATTTGAGCCGTGCGAGGGTTGTGATCGTTGCATCGAGATGTGCCCTGCAAAGGCCTTTGACCTTGAAAAACCGTATCCTCATTCGTGGTCACGCAAAACGTGTACCGAAAAGAGAGTACAGATTTCGGCCCAAGGGTTCTACTGTCACAACTGTTTTGCCGTATGTCCCGCAGGTAAATACGAGGATGAAGAGTTGGTGAATGTTGGAAAATCAGCGAGTTTTTTCGCCCCGCATCGAGCATCCAATAAAGTTCTTGATGTTTAAATCGAAAGGAAAAAGTGACATGACAGAAACAAATTCCAAGCGAGTATTAGGTATCGTCGGTAGCCCACGTCGTGGTGGGAACACTGAGATTTTGGTGGACGAGGTGCTGCGCGGCGCCAAGGAGGCTGGCGCGCAAGTTGAAAAGGTCATCTTGAGTAAATTGGAGATCGGACCTTGCCGTGGTTGCGATGCGTGCAAAAAAGTTGGCAAATGTACGCAACAAGATGATATGCACGCATTGCTAGAGCAAATGGAACACAGCCAAGTCTGGGTGCTGGGCACGCCGGTCTACTGGTGGGGGGCAACGGCACAGTTCAAAGCATTTCTGGATCGATGGTACGGTGTCCAGGACAGAACAATGTTTGTAGGACGACGCACAATCCTAATCATTCCCCTGGAGGATACTGAGAACACCGCGCGTCATACAGTGGGAATGTTCCAAGATGTGCTAAATTACCTCAAGATGGAGCACTTGTTCACCGTGGTGGCTCCTGGCGTGCTCGATCGAGGTGCAGTGCGAGAACACCCCGGCATTTTGGCAGCGGCCTATCAGGCGGGACAAAAAGCGATTATCGATTGACAAATCCAATCACAAGGCAAAAACTATGCAATCAAATAACAACATACCTGAATCAGCCATAGTAATTATGGCTCATCCTGACGATGCCGAGTTCACTGTAGCCGGCACGATAGCGGCCTGGGCAAAGGTGGGCTGCCGGGTGGTCTATGTTCTCTGCACCGATGGCAACGCCGGTTCGCAAGAACCAGAGATGACGCGCGAAAAACTGGCCGAGATTCGGCGCGACGAACAACGCGCGGCCTGCGCCACTTTGGGCGTCAGCGCGGTCGAGTTCCTGGGTTATGACGATGGGCAGTTACAACCCTCGCTCGACTTGAGACGCGATCTGGTGCGCGTCATCCGCCAGCACAA
>JAAEPW010001065.1 GCA_024232355.1 Chloroflexota bacterium
ACTTAAGCCACTGAAAACAGGGGATTTGGCATGTATCACATTCCAGCGGACACTAGGGTTCAATGGCTCTAATTAGCGAACTCTTTCTCACTGGTAATGCGGGACTTAGAAAAAGAATCTATTAGCAAGACAATGGATGGCTTCCAAAACGATTTTTGATCACCTAACCAGCTGAATTTACTCGAGTTGTGAAACGACGGGCACCATATAGGTGGGTGGCTCCTCCTCGATATCGGCGTCGAGATGCTTGAAGTAGATACAGGGCGAACCCGAAAGCTCGCGCTATGGCAACTACCCGGACGGGTGGGCTAACAACCCACCCGCCTGGGTGTTTTTACCTGCAGCGACGTTTTGTACACTCATACGGATTTAACCGAGAGCAGCCAAGACCAACGCTGAGCTGCTTTTGGCAGGGGGTCGTGTTACGGAATTGCCTAAACGAAGCCGAGCGAGGATCGTGGGGCGGGCTGTCAACGCTTCCCCTTGGCACCTTGCTTCTCGAAGATACGTCGCTCAGCGGCTCTGGTTGCCTCTGCGCGTCGCCGATCTCGAAGGGGCCAAGGCCATCGCGGAGAATTAATATCTGGCCCGATTTGTGCGGTTCGGAGGACCAGAAAGGGTTGTTTTGTGGCTCCATTACGACGATCATGGGTGGCTTCCATTACAACAATCGACCTGGATGGGAATAGCTTCCATCTCACGGGAAGTGATAGGCCAGTGGCTTTTGACATTGACGCAGACGGCTCTCGGGAAACGGTCACATGGACTGCACCAGAGGCCTCGGATGCGTTATTGTGTAGGGACATCGATGGGAACGGGATGATCGACGACGGTACCGAATTGTTCGGAAACGCCACGCGGCTCACAGATGGATCCGTAGCCTCGAATGGTTACATTGCTCTTGCCGAGTATGATGCAGCTGCTCTTGGAGGGAACGAGAATGGTTTCATTGACGGGCAAGATGCGATTTTCGCCGAACTCCGCGTTTGGGTAGATTCCAATCACAATGGAACCTCAGAGAGTTCCGAGGTCTTTCCCCTTGATTCGAAGGGGATCACTCGCATCGACCTGAGCTACCGCACAAACGAGCGGAGGGACCGACACGGGAATCGATTTCGCTACAACAGCAAGGCATGGCGTTTAGGCCCAGGCAACGCAGAACGGCCGATTCAGACCAGCGATGTTTTTTTCGTGCTGACCTTCTAAGAATCCCGAGGTAATGGCCTTAGCGCTAGCGATTGATGGAGTAGAAGACCCGAAAACCGACGGCAGTGATCGAGAGGTGTTTATGAACATCGTTTATCTGGTAGACTCACCACTTGACTCTGCGACGGTGAACTTGTTCCTTATTATCTTTTTGGCGGCTACCGCTCTGATTCATCTGCTGTTCGCCATGGGCGTAGGTCGAGACGCATTCCGGCTGACCAGGGAAGTGCGGCCGACCACTCTCGTTGGGCCGGCAACTTGGGCTATGGCTACACTTCTCGGTGGCGTATTGGTCGCAGCACTCTACTGGTTGATACATCGGTCTACACTCCACAGGGACTGAATCTGGCGTGATCCCTATTAGGTGCCCCTATTAATCCCTTACCACTGCCCTTGAGAGGTGCCTGCCCTTGAGAGGTGCTGCCTTGAGAGGTGCCTGCCTTGAGAGGTGCCACCCTCTTCGTAAATCCCTTGAGAGGTGCTCAATCCCTTGAGAGGTGCCCCTTGAGAGGTGCCACCCTCTTCGTAAATCCTTTGTTTTCAGTGGTTTATGGGCCATCGGCCAGGATCTCGGCTCGTTCAGGACGCCTGGACCGGGCCTCAGGAGCTCGCTACGCGC
>JAAEPW010001066.1 GCA_024232355.1 Chloroflexota bacterium
AGCGACTAAAAGCAGAGGGCCAATGGCACGCCCGACCAGCGCGGTTTCCCAAAAGAAAACCAGCACGACGCCTTCTGCGGCATACCCCATTAAATCCCAGCGCAATTTCAAGACGCGGTTGCGCTCCGACTCGGTGTTCTGTTTCTCGCCGCCACCACCAAGCCGACCTACCCAGTGCTCACTCATTGTGCTTGCCCCACCACAGTTCGATCACCGCGGAGAAGACGCCGAAACACACGCAGCCGAGGACGATCCCGGCAAGCGTGGCGGTTAGGTGTCGCGTACCAAACCCCAAACGGATAGCCAGATACCAGCAACTCACACAAACCACGACGCTGAGAAGGATCATCCCGGCGCGCCCGATGCGGCCCCACATTTCACGGTTCACGGTTCACCATCCAGTTGGTGCGCCACCATTCGCGATAGTTGGCCTGCCACCAGTCCCAATCTTTACCCAGTGCCACGGCTTTGTCACAAATGGCCTGAGCCGCTTCGGGTTTGAATTGTGACTCGTGAATTGTGCCGATTGTGATTTTGCCATCGTCACTCGTGGCAATCTGCGCGTAGTATGTTTTTTCCGCTACCAGTGAGGCGGGGATACTACCGTCCGCCTCTATATTATAATAGCCGCTTTTCTTCTC
>JAAEPW010001067.1 GCA_024232355.1 Chloroflexota bacterium
GAGAAGAAAAGCAGGCCGTCCGGGAACAGGGTTGGCGGCTTGCCGTCAGGACTCAGCTCCCAGGCAATCCGAGAGGCCAAGGCGGTCTTGCCAATGCCGCCAGGTCCGCAGAGCGTGACCACTTTGCCCGGTTGGAGGGTGTCCAGTACATCGTTCAGCAGTTCCTCTCTGCCGACAAGATGGTCTGCCTGCTTGGGCCGCTGCAAGGGAATGCCGTCGGGTGTGCGGTCGTAGTAATGGTGATGTGCCTCGTAGCGGACATCACCGGTCTGACTGAACACATTGTGGTCGCCCTTTGACGCCTGATGGCGATTTTCCTGCTTGCCAATGGGATGATCACCCTGAGCAACATTCTGATCACCGCCGCCGCTATTGGTAAAGGTGTTGCTGACCGCTGAGGTACTCTCTCTGCGCAAGCGAGGTACGAACAGCTTGCTTGTGAGGAAGTACAGAACACCAAGTCCTGTTATCCCGGCCCCGCTCCATGTTACTTCAGGATTATTCCACAACCACAACAGCTTCTCAGTAAGCCATTCCATGTCAGTATAACCCTCCCAACCTACCCCAAAGGGGTTATATTTAACCAGCACAGGGTAACACCCTGTGTGCTGTGTGAACTGACTCAAAAAACCACCAACACGCTCCCCCGCGATAAATCACGGGGGATTGCCCCTACGCGGGTAAGGGATATGATGATCAAGGTTTGTTGGGTAATGACGTAAGGGCACGGCGCGCCGTGCCCCTACATGGTGCCAGCAACCACCACGGACGATTCGTGATGTTCCGACGACCTTTACCCGGCGCGTTGCACCAGGCTGGTTAGATATAGCCCTTTCAGGGCAGGAGGACCACCGTACCATACCCCAAAGGGGTTATATTTAACCAGCACAGGGTAACACCCTGTGTGAAAACTCTGGGCACTGGACCTTGGGCCAATTCCATCTCCCTTGCCTCCCTTAATCAGCTCCCACCACATCATAATAAATCATATACAGCGCAGGCATAAGCAGCAAAATTACCAAAGTGGTAAAGAGAATACCATAGCCTAGGGATATCGCCATTGGAATCAGAAAGCGGGCCTGGATTGACTGCTCAAAAATCATCGGAGCAAGTCCAAAGAAAGTGGTCAGCGAGGTGAGCATAATAGGCCGAAAACGTCTAGCAGCGCCGTTCAAGGCCGCCTCAAAGGCAGTCATGCCCAACTCGCGATAGCGATTAGCTGTCACCATAAAGACTAGGCTATCATTGATCACCACCCCGCAGAGGGCGATCATACCAAAGACTGAGATAATACTCAGGCTATAGCCCATAATAACATGACCAAACAGAGCACTGAGCAGGCCAAAGGGAATAGATATCATTACGATCAACGATTGGACATAGCTGCGAAAGAGGACGGCCAGCAAACAAAAGATAGCAGCCATACTCAAGCCCAGGCCTTTGACCAATTCATCCATAGCCTTCCGTTTTTGCCGTTGTCGCCCCTCAAGAGAATAGCTCAGCCCTGTATAGCGGGCAACCAGCTCTGGCAGAAAGCC
Source organism: Chloroflexota bacterium (assembly GCA_024232355.1). The sequence continues at coordinate 1,539 of JAAEPW010001067.1, forward strand.
CTTTTTCAGGTCCGCAAGGATCTTGCTCGGATTGGCCTTACCTGCAACCACATTGGCAGTAACATCCAGGACCCGCCGACCATCAACTCGCTCAATATGAGTATAGGCCCGGCCCTGGATCATCCTGGTAGCCTTGCTCAAAGGTATCTCTCCACCACCCGGTATCCGC
>JAAEPW010001068.1 GCA_024232355.1 Chloroflexota bacterium
AAAACGAGTTCGAGAAGGGAAGAGATTGTCAGCAGAATCAGCGTCCTGAAAAACGAGAGCAAGGGTTTGACTAAAGCAGTGCGCAAGGCTTTGGAGAACCTGGGGGAAGAATAGGTATTTTTGACAGCCGTCCCCGCGACGTGGGCGGTGAAACTATCAACGAATCAAGGAGAGATTCAAGTGAAATTGTTTAAACTGCAAATCGTGTTCGTATTCATACTTGGCCTGTTGCCGAGTTTATTTCTGGCAAACTCGTTGGTCCACGCTCAAGCAGGAACCGGCGTCATTCGCGTGGCAGCCACAGGGGCGGATAGCTCTGGCTGTGGGAGTGTGACTGTGCCCTGCCGCACCATTCAGTACGCGGTGAATCTGGCCGCAGCGGGCGACGAGATACACATCGCCCAGGGAACCTACAGTGACGTCAACAGCCACGTTACCCCTGGTTGGTACGAGTGGCCCGCGACGATTCAGCAAATTGTCTACCTCGACAAGAGCGTGACGCTCAAGGGTGGCTACAACGCTGCCTTTAGCGCCAGAGACAGCGATCCTAATTTGACGGTGTTGGACGCACAAGGGCAGGGACGCGGCATCGTCATCATGCCCGACGTGACAGTGACAGTGGATGGGCTGCGCGTGACCGGCGGGGATAACGCTAACCAGGGCGGCACGTATGACGAGTCCAGCTATTATGACGTGGGTGCGGGTATCTATATCAGAGATGCTACGGTGACGATCGACAACTGCCAGATCGACAACAACGTCAGCAGCCAGGATGGCGGCGGTATTTACGTCTACCAGGGGGATGTGA
>JAAEPW010001069.1 GCA_024232355.1 Chloroflexota bacterium
TACGCCCTTGGACAATTAACGGGACTGGCGGAGGAAATTCAACTGGCCCATGGGTTCTTTTATGGGAATTGGTTTCCCGACAGCGGGTACCAGCCCGCAGATCGACCGTACTATGAGTTATATCACGCGACCCCCGATATCCATCCCGATGGAAAATACGTGGTGGACATTTGCATTCCCGTGATGCCACTGTAAGGCGTTGGTCAGAAACAACGTCGCAAGATTTGCAAAGTCAAACGCAAGAATCGCAAAGCAACGAGCCTCCTGCTCGGGTATACTGTTTGTCATATATCACACCAGGAGGTTTGCATGCATCAGGAACAATTCAAGCAGGTCACTTTTAACCACGTCATTCTCCAGGGAAGCGCCTACGAGGTTGGGCGGGCACAGGCCGAGATCGTTAAAAAGAGTCCCGGTTTTGCCGAGTTTTTGGGGTCTGGAAAAGGAACGTTTTCTCCCCAGGCGTTCGAGACGATCATCGAGTACTTTAGCAAATACTGTCCGGGGATCAACCAAGAGGTCCAAGGTCTGGCCGACGGTCTGGAAATCCCCGCCGCGCACGTCATCTACTATGCCCACACGTACCTACGGGCGGGCCATTGCAGCCACATGGCCGTATTGCCCGCGATCACGGAAAATCAGCACGTTCTGGTAGGTCGCAGCTATGAGTTTGGCGACACGGTGGACGACTTGCGCTTGTGTTCCACCCACGTCGATGGGAAATACGCCTACGTGGGATTCTCCACGCTGCTCCTTGGGTGCAACGAGGGCATGAACGAGCACGGGCTGGCCGTGACAATGTCGGTGGGAGGGATGCCGGTTGGGGTTCTGGAAGGATTCCGACCACCGATTCAAGATGGCGTCCAGTTCTGGGCGCTGGTCAGGTCGATACTCGAACAGTGCCAGAACGTTGACCAAGCACTACGCTTGATCGACGAGATGCCATTGTGTGGCAATCCCAACCTGATCGTGACAGATCGAGCGGGGAATGCTGCCCTGGTCGAAGTATTTGGCCCGCACAAGGCGGTCAAACGCATTGATAGCACCGGGCCTGAAAAGTACCTGCACTCGACCAACCACTTTACCCTTCCCGAAACACGCCAGCACAGCCCCGGCGTATTGAATCACTCTCAAGTTCGATACCAGACCATCCAGTCCAGGCTAGACAAAGCCAGTCCACGGA
>JAAEPW010001070.1 GCA_024232355.1 Chloroflexota bacterium
CGAGGTCACTCCCTTTGTCTATTTGTGTGTGCATAGGGCACCTCCTTGTATTAGATGCCCTATTCTATACTCAATTTGTTAACATTCGGCAAGTGAATTTTGGGGTTGATTTTGCTTACTTGTTCTGCTTCGAAATCCCTTGATACCTTGTACTTGTCTACTCCCTTTCGGCTCAGTTGACTGGGGCACAAGCTAACGGCAGCCCTGCTCCGGTTCGCGCCAATAGTTTCCCCGGCTCGTATCTTGCTGTCTGACACGGCAACAGTCAACGTTGCGCACTTTTGTACTTTGCGCTATACTGTGCTAAACAATGGCGCTAGTTTACCAAAGCACGAGATTCTTTACCGCTGGGATTGGCCTGTACTCCAAATACCCGAATCAACAGAACAATAGTTGAACCATCACAAAGGGTGACTGATGACTAAAAACCACCTGGCCCTAATCATCGCCAACCAACCTGCCATCAAATTGCAACAAGCCACCGAGAATCCTTCTGCTCGCCACCCTATGCGAAAATCACTAATCAATCAGGCACAAGATTGGTTGCAACGCTTGTCTGAGACGAATACCCGGCTTGACAATATTTTGATCGTTACAGTAACAAAAGTGGAAGCCCAGGCGGTCCTAAAGGTGTTCTCCCAAGCCGCAGGCACAAAACCCACTCGGGAATTTATTGGGAAAAAGACCTACCATAACCTTGGCTCCCACGGCGGCGTACCGGTATTTATGGTACAGTCCGAAATGGGCATTGCCGGACCGGGCGGAGCGTTGTTGACTGTGCGCCGAGCCATCCAGGATCTGCACCCTCAGGCAGTTATTATGTGTGGGATTGCCTTTGGGTTGCATCCGGACAAGCAACATCTAGGGGATATTCTAGTTGCAAAGCAAATCCAGTATTATGAGCCTCAAAAAGTTGACATAGAGCGAGGCCAAATGCCGAGTGGGGATCGTGCCACATCTGCCGAGCGTCTTTTAGACCGATTTCGCAGCGGTGATCTAGAGTGGCAAGGTGCCCCAACACACTTTGGGCTGGTCTTGTCCGGCGAAAAACTGGTCAATGATCCAACTTTCCGAGATAGGTTTCTAAAGGTCGAACCGGAAGCTGTTGGCGGTGAAATGGAAGGGGCTGGATTATATGCCGCCGCACGCGCCGACAAAGTGGATTGGATCCTGGTCAAGGCAATCTGTGACTGGGCGGACGGCGAGAAGAATGATGACGCCCATCCACTGGCAGCGAGCAATGCAGCAGAATTCGTATTATATGTGCTGCGACTAGGTGGCTGGCGTAAGACTGCGCCGCCACCAAAGCCAAACCAATGGGGCTGCACAATAGCCGTAGGAGTGATTATCACACTGCTTGTACTGGGTCTCGCGGTTACATTCACGAAAAACTACGAACTTGTGGCGAGCTACCTATGGCCGGCGACCCCGACGTTCTCCCCACCGGTCACGGACACACCCATTCTTCCAACTACAGTATCAATGACCCCTCCGCCTTCGCCGAGCCACACACCAACCAGGCCGGTGAAAAAGACACCCATACCCACCCGCACCCCCACTGAATCGCCGACGAGTGGGCCAACACCCACGCCAGCGCCCACGGCCACATTTGCCCCGGTGAACGTCGATTCGGCCGCACTTGTCCGCGCCAGGGCTGGTGTAAGCACAAACGGAGAATGGGACCCTCACATGCAAGAGATCGACGGAGTAGAAATGGTGCTCGTTCCCGCAGGATGCTTTATGATGGGAGATGTGGATGGCGAGAGTGACGAAAACCCCGTACACGAGATTTGCTTTGATAATCCTTTCTTGATTGACCGCTACGAAGTCACCAACGCCCAATTCGCCAGCTTTGGTGGGCAGGCCCATCAGGACAGCCGGTGGCCCGACGACAACCATCCTCGAGAGCGTATCACCTGGTTCGAAGCCCGTACGTTCTGCAATGTTCGAGGTGGACGTTTGCCCACCGAGGCCGAGTGGGAGTACGCCGCAGCCGGCCCCGAGTCCTGGAAGTTCTCCTGGGGCAATGATTTTGTGACTGAAAATGCAGTCCACGGGGGGAATTCGGACACCCAAACTGCGCCTGTCGGAAGCAAGCCAGGAGGTGTCTCTTGGGTCGGCGCTCTCGACGTAATCGGCAACGTTTGGGAGTGGACCCACAGCATCAATATGGCGTACCCGTACGACCCTGAGGACGGCCGTGAAAGTGGCGCCGCCACTGGAGTCGAACGCGTTGCCCGTGGCGGGTCCTGGAATCAAGACTATGCGATTGCACTACGAACCGCCAATCGCTTCACCACGGAGCCTAACCGGACCTTTCTTGACTTTGGAGTCCGCTGTGTCCGGGACATTGGCGAGCTACCTTGAGGAAAAAAAGTCCAGATCAGAGGCAGAGTATTGCCATTTGCGCAAAACCTAATCACTCGGACTCGATTTGCGAGAGATAGTGCTATCATCTGCTAAACAGCCCGAGATTGAGAGGGAATTCAATGCCTCTGTATTCGAAGGGTTTCAGTGCGGTTGTTGAACAAACCACTCCGGTTGCCCAAGGCGGCTTGGTTAGAAGAACTGCTATGTGAACAGACACGCCGCTTCCGCTTCGCGTGCTAACTCCTGCTACTTGATGATGAGTGCTCAAGAGGCTATCGTGAGTTTTTTAACAGAACAGAATCAAAGCCTTGACAGAAACACAATTACTTTGGAGAAAACACCCAATGTGCGAGGTGTGATTGACTCGTTTTAGACATGGAACTTTTAGCACGCTCCGCAGGTAGAGTTTGGCAGGTCCGTTGGATTGAGACTGAGAAGCAAAGAGTACATCAATTTGAACAAGCCAGTCCAATTACGTGCCGTTGAAAGGCACGCTGCCCCAGGACAAGGGCCGCCTGCTGGTGACGCTAGACGATGCGCTGGCGCGAGGGCGCTCGGCGCTGCGACCGGAGGCGTGGCGGGCGTTATAGGCCCAGGTCTACGGAGATAGAGATCGAGCATGGCCCAAAAGATGGCGCGGAACCCCCTTGTCCGCCGGATGCTGACGGCAGCCGCGCTTGGATGCATTCTGTTCGCCGGAGCTTGTGCCCCTGGCACACCAATCACCGTCACAGAAGAAATTGCACCACCTGTGCCGGATGACGTCCACGCGCCTTCCCCCGCTCCATCGTTCACACTGGATCAACCGATCACCTTTGAGCGCATCTCGCTGGAACAAGGGTTGTCCCAAAGTTCGGTCCACTCTATTTTGCAGGATAGCCAGGGTTTCATGTGGTTCGGCACGCGGGATGGGCTGAACAAGTACGATGGCTACACCTTTACCCACTACCGCCACGTCCCCGGGGACCCGAACAGCCTGAGTCACAACGACGTCAGGGCAATAATTGAGGATCAGCAGGGTACGCTGTGGATCGGGACCGATGGCGGGGGATTGAACGCCTTTGACCGGGACACGGGACAATTCGTCCACTATCGGGCCGGTCAAGGTTCTGATAATGCTGATGACCTGAGCGGTGATTTTGTGCGCGCGATATTGCAGGACCGGGACGGAGTGGTCTGGATTGGGACCGAAGGCGGCCTGAGTCAATTTGACCTCTCGACGAGCCAATTCACGCACTATACCCACGACCCGGACGACCCGGCCAGCCTGGGGCACAATGACGTCAGGGCGATGGTCGAGGACGAGCAAGGCGCGCTATGGATCGGGACCGATGGCGGGGGACTCGATAGATTCGAGCGCGTGTCGGGCCGTTTCATCCACTACCGGCATAATTTGAGTGACCCTTGTAGCCTGGGCGACAACGCGGTGCGGGCGATATTCCAGGACCGGGATGGGACGCTGTGGATCGGGACCGAGGACAGGGGGCTGGACAAATTCGATCCCTCGACAATGTGCTTTGTTCCACTATGGGTATTAACATAAGCCGCGACACTTGAGACAAAGAAAAGCTGGGAGTATGTGACGAAATGTGATAACCTATAGCTCCAAGTATCCACAAAAAAGGAGCATAGATGAGTATCACAGCCGAAGTTCGAAAGCGAGATAAAA
>JAAEPW010001071.1 GCA_024232355.1 Chloroflexota bacterium
CCCAGCACTTTGCGGGATCAAATAGGACGTTCTGCTTGACCTGGCCGTTTGTCTTGACCGTGGAACCGTCGTGGTAAAAGGCCTCAAAATGGCAACGTTTGACGCACGCGCCGCAGAGGTCGCAGAGTTCCCGGTCGTGGATTGCGATGTACCGGCTCCTGGGCCAGACGCCCTGGCTGCCCAATTCCTGGGCTGCCCGGAAAGGATAACAGTCACAGGCGCAGCAGTTACAGATGACGTCCAGCCCTCGCGTTTGCCATTCGCTGTCGGCGGTGTGCATCAGGCCTTTCTTGTCGGCCCGGCGGGCCAGTTTTTTGGCTTGTTCCCTGGTGAGCGGCCGGCCGTGCCCCCGGTCAAGGGCGGCCAGGGCGATTTCGTCCATAAAGAGGCAAGTCTCCACCGGCCGCTTGCAGTTTTGCCCCAGGCGACGGCAATCGCAAGGTTGAACCACGATGTGCGTGGCGGCCTCAATCATCTCTTCGACCTCGCTCAACAGCATAACGGCGTCGTTGGTCAAAGCGCCCTCTGTTGATAACCCCTGCATTTTCCGTTCCACGTTTGGCCGGTTCTTGGCGATGAATTCGTCCAGAAAGCTACAGTCGATTGCCTGGCGGCCAGCGGCGGGGATGTCATCCCAGTTTTCAAACTTGGCAAAGTGATCCAGCCGTACGCCAAAGTCAGTCGGGGTATACATTGTAATCTCGTTTTCGAGCGTCTTGTTCACGAGGCAGCGAGAATAACATCGCTCCAGGAACTCGGACGCTTGAGCGGGGGTTATCTCCAAAAGCTCGGCCACTTCTGCCGGCGTCATAACCCGGCCTTGCATCCCCACAATTAGTTGCATCTCTTGTTCATCCACCATCATAGAGATGTAGGGCCGGGCGGCTTGCCAGACTCCAAAAACGGTTATGAACTCGTCTAAAATCGTCAACTTGCTCTCCTTGCCTGAGTAGATCTCTGTGCTACACGTGCCCGTAATAATCCCGGTGGACTGCCACCGAGTAGGCGTAATCCAGCAGCGTGCCCCAACTAAAGATGGGGATGTCAATTTCCCGCTGGAGGGCGCGAGCGAAAGGCTGCATACCGGTACATTCCAACATCATGGCTCCCATGTTGGGATGGGCCTGGTAAAAATCGACGGCAACCGGTACGAACTCCTCTTCTGCCTTGTCATAATAAGCCCCTGGCGGGTCAGTTCGATTGGGCGCGTACCACAGATGCTCAAACTCTTGACAGCGGCCACCGTCCTCGGCGCCGGCCAGGACATAGTTGCTGCCCGGTTGGATGCCAACAGCGTCCAGGTGTGCTTGCCTCAAGCAATCTTTCCGGGCTACCAAAATACCTACCACCCTGTCCGGGCCGATGAGTTGCTGGGCCAGAGGCACCTGGAGCAGGCTGGACATAAACACCGGCACGTCCATGCAACTGGCGATTTCTTTTTGAAAGTAGGCAAAGTAGCCACATTCGGCGGCAATGGCCCGGCAGCCCATTTTTTCCAGTTTTTTGGCCGCTCGCCGGATAGGCTCCAGGCAGGGTGACTTGTCCTCCTCATGCACCAGCGCCCAGATGTCTACTCCCTCGGCAATCTCGTATTGGACGGGAAAGGGGTATGCGCTGGCGTTGCGTACATCACCCGGAAAACCGGGGTAAACATCGTCCAGAATGATGATGCCCAGGCCCATCCCATAGCAGCGATGGTCCTGGCGGGCCTTGATATAGTTGATGCCTATGTCTCGATGGTGATACATTTGACTCTCTCCTTATACTGATCTACTGCGTATTGCGTAAAGACTCTTTGATCTCCGTGTCACACGTGCCCGTAATAATCTCGGTGGACTGCCACCGAGTAGGCGTAATCCAGCAGCGTGCCCCAACTAAAGATGGGGATGTCAATTTCCCGCTGGATGGCGCGAGC
>JAAEPW010001072.1 GCA_024232355.1 Chloroflexota bacterium
CCGGACTATTCTTCAGATGCTCAAAGGCCCACCATTCACATTCATTCGTCTCGACCCCGTCCTGGAACTGGACACAGTAGTGATAAGCCGACGGCTTCATCCGTCCACCTGTCCTCTCAGTTAGCTGCATAGGTCTAATCGGAATCCTAGCAAGAATGGCGTGAACTGGCCTGTCTTTAGGCTGATCACGCGGCGTTTCCTTCGACACCCACGCACTCGCCTGATCATCATCGTCCACCTCCATTGATTCTTGCTGGGTCCGTTTCTTCCTTGTCGCCATCTTCTCTTTACTCTTATCTGGCCCAGTCTTCTCTTGACTGGTCGAAGGCTGTGTCAATGCCGGTTGGGCCGTTCTAGGTGTCACGGTTAGTTTTAATGATACTTTGCTCGATGTTGGATCGGGTGCAGCCGCCGGCTGCATCAACGGTGGCGGCTGTGGTGGTGGCAGCGATGACACAGTCGGTTCTGTCCTAGTGATCATCACCCGCAAACCCGCCTCCTCCGACCTTTCGACTTTGTGGTTC
>JAAEPW010001073.1 GCA_024232355.1 Chloroflexota bacterium
CGGTCGCTCCACCGCATCTGGATAGACATGCGACACGACAACAAGGTCTCGTCCGTCAACTTCTTCAGTCCCCACGCGACACGAAACGTCGTCCTCCTCAAAGCTCTCATGAATCAGTCGTGCCGGATGCATTCGCTCGTCCTTGCCCATCGAGCCAATCATGTCAAAAGGCGTAATCATAGTCTGCGGTCCATTGGAATCTGGCGGGCGGAACCCTCCTCCATGGAGTGTGGGTGAAAACCGGATGCCCTGCCCCTTGCCCCAGATCTGCTTCAAGGGCAAGAACTTGATATCAATTTGTAGCCTACTCGCCTCGCTGTTCGCTTGCGATTGAGATGCCTCACGCATCTTCTCCTTGATGTACTCAGCATCCACAATGATCTCGTGACGGACCTTGCCATCGTTGACAACCCAAATTCCATCAACAACCGAGATGTCATCTTCTGGCCCGCTGGCAATAGCGTGCCCCTCGGTATCGGCTGTGCCGTGTACCAAGCGAAACCGGCTCGTCACGAACGGGAAAGCCTCCCGATTGAACAGAGAGCTCTCGGCAATCACCCTGAGACGTGTTGCGTCGGCCCCAGCCGCTCCCATACTGGCGGTGCCTCCATCCAGGATTGCCAAGAGCGGCACTAATAGGAGCGACGGAACTAGTACGATATGGGACTTCATAGGTAGCTCTCCTCGATTCAGTGGGCCGTTGTTTGCGAAACGACCCAATCGCGTCCGCCTTCGTGCCTCGCACTCAAACGCAGAATCAAGTCTCCTGAACCGTCTCAACACAATTGCCTCCCGGCAACACCCAGCCGCTGATTTTGTCGGCAGGGTCACCACCTTCGCACTTCTCCGCTGTCTCAAACCTATTGCCAACCGCGCAAGGAATGGAGCCTGAACATCTCCTGCACCTAGATTCCGGCGGACAGGACGCTAGCCCACACTCGCCCGTGGCAATTCGGGTAATTGTTAAATACCAGCAGTCGGGGGCGATCTGAGTGCATCCTTCGTCGAAGCAATGGATTAGAGCACCACAGCGATGAGGCTCTTCGTCACTTCCGGTATTCTCAAACACACCAGGTTCATAAGGACTATCCAAGCAAGCTACGCCATTGCTCTGGGCGAGAGGAAGTGACCAGAAGACAGCCACAAACGCAGACAACACAAAAACTCCAGCAGTCAATCCCAGCTTTCGGGCTTTCATCACAATAGCTCCTTTAGATGGAAGATGTAAACCGAGCGAACACATGAACAACACATCCATGTCATGGACTAATCTTGACGGCAATTCCGC
>JAAEPW010001074.1 GCA_024232355.1 Chloroflexota bacterium
ACTGAGCATTGGGAAGGGCTGCCTGTAACGCCCACCGTTTGTGATTATGACTCCGACGAACTGGAGGGATTGTTCAATGGGAATTTCTGCATGGGGCTTCAGGCGCCCGTTTTGCAGAGGACTTTGAACCAGTGGGGTTATTGCTCTTTCTTGGGTAATCTTCCAGGCGGTCAAAGGAGAAGAGCACCGAGCAAAGATATACGCGAGCGACAGGTTTATCCTGGACTGCACACGCGGAAGCAACTGAGTCATCGCTGTCAGTTTGACGAAAATGTGGCCACCTACCAGAGCGCTGCCAGTAGTCTCACGCATGGCCCAGTTCACCAGGGCAGAACTAATATTTTTGGAGGACGGGGTCGAGTACCCCAGCGCGACTCCTCACCATTGCAGGCAGGACATATGCCGCCGCCGAGCCAGTTGCCACCTCGTCGATCATGGACGCCTAGCCAGCCACCCAGATCTAGTGGATCTGCAGGCCAATTGGCTACTGGAGGGCCGTCTACTGGAATTTTGCTATGTCCCCAAAGGCCACCTCCAGGGTTGAAGTCAAGCCCGCCCACTTTGCAGGGCTGGGCTGCTCAACGGAAACCGGGAGAGCTGGCCCCTCGGCCCCCGCCAGGGTCAGACGCTGAATCAGGGACTGGATCGACTGGAAGTAAGGGCCGTGAACAGACATGGCCAGAACCGGCTATTGGACCTCGTCGTCCAACCAATGATGCTCTACGACGCCGCTCCAGTAGTGAGTCGAGATTCTCTGCCTTCCGTCTCTCTGATTGGCTGGTTTTCCTGAACTGGCCAACTGCTGGCGCCCAGCGACCATGTGACTCCGATTTTGTTGATTCTTATGTTCATTTTGTAATGGTTATTGTTTGATTTGGTTCGTCAGCCATCA
>JAAEPW010001075.1 GCA_024232355.1 Chloroflexota bacterium
CCATGTCTTATGACAAGGGGGCGATCACGACGGTGGAGGCTGTGCGTCGCCTGTGGCAGGCCGGACACAACGTCGAGTTGGTCATGGCCGGGACCTTGCTGACGCCGTTTCGGGGCTACCTGGACAGCCTGCCCCCCGCAGACCGAGAACGGCTGCGGGTCTTGGGGCGGGTGAGCGAGGAGGAAAAACGCGATCTGATGGCTGCTTGTGACATGTTGGTCATGCCCTCGCGGGTGGATTCCTTCGGCATCGTGTACCTGGAAGCCTGGCTGTACCGCAAACCGGTCATTGGCGCGCGCGCCTGGGGCATCGACGACGTGATCACCCGCGGGCAGGACGGCTTGCTGGTTCCTTTTGGAGATGAAAGCGCGCTGGCAGAAGCGATCGTTCATCTGCTCGATCATCCCAAAAAAGCTGTCGAGATGGGCATCCACGGCGAAGCCAAGGTCTACAAGGAACACACCTGGGAGTCCAAATTCGCCCAGGTGCATAGCCTGTACCAGGGTTTAGCAAAATCACAAATCGGAATAGGATAATTGCATTTATACCTGATTCGCTCTCAGGGGATCGTCAGATCCCCGTTTGGAGCGGTGTTCCTGATCAGTTTTTGCTGCGTGGAACCGGGATCTGACGATCCCTACCGAGCAAACGAATAAATGCAATTGCCCCAAGTCGGAATGTCACTCCGACCTACCCGGATCAAAGGCACAAAATAAATGCGTATTCTACAAGTTGTCCACCAATTTTTCCCCGAACGGGTCGGCGGCACAGAAGTCTACACCCTGGGGTTGGCCAAAGGCTTGATCGAACGGGGACATCGAGTCGCCGTGTTTCACCGCGCGCCAGGCCCGCCGGGGTTGAACAAAGCGGCCTGGGATGGAATAACAGCCTATCGAGCCAACGCTGGCCC
>JAAEPW010001076.1 GCA_024232355.1 Chloroflexota bacterium
AGCAGTAGCTAACTGGCAAACAAATGGGTTACTGGCGAAACGGTTTGTCCCCTCACTACCTAGCAATGAAAACAAAAGACGATTTTTGTATTCACTTGCCAACTGGGTAGTGGGTCCGCGCTGAGCGTTCAACCAGTAGATGTAGTTTTCCAGCCGCATCCACCAGGTCCGGAAGTTCGGCTGCTCTCCTGGGTGGTCCCAGTATGGCGGCGGCAACGGGACCTGGACGCGCGGAAGCTCTGGCGGCGGCGGCGCAGCAGCAGCACTCGTCCCTGCGATGGCATCGGTCGGAGGCGTCGTTGTTCCCGGCGTTCCAGCGGTGGTCATCGTTGGAGGCGTCATGGCCCAGTCCTCTCACTTTCGATCCAATCCAGGGGCACGTGTAAAACCGTACTGACAGAATGCCCTTCATACCGGTAGTGCCGACTGGAAAGGATCGATGAGGGAAGACAGGGCGTGGCGATGGCTGTAGGTCGCAGTGACTCGCGACGCCACTGATGGATTCTTGAGTTGGAGGGCGGTTTCAGCAAACCCCCAGCAGAGCGGCAATGACGAACGACTACTTTAGGCGCAGGCGAAACTAGACAGTGACAACAAATCCCAATCGGGAACGATCTAAAGAGCAGGCGCGGTGCACGAACCTTATGCAAAATTCCTAACTGAGCGCCTGCTCAAACAACAACATATGAACTGATATATACGGATTTTTACTGCACAAAGTATCCGAATACATC
>JAAEPW010001077.1 GCA_024232355.1 Chloroflexota bacterium
ACTCCTTTTTATTTTAGGCTATGACGCCTCTCGTATATGAAAGCCAAAATCCTTGCTTGGCATAGTTAATCAGCATAGGCTGTGTTAAGCCAGCAAAGGACTTGGGCAAGACGGCTGCCAACTCTTTATGAGTTGACGATCTCTTTCGTGTGACCATTGCGCTGAAAGCGCAGTCACGTACATCCAAATCTTCATCGGACGGGTGGGTCCACGACTCTGGGTGAGGGCCTTCGTACAACAGGTTCAAGCCCTCCGTGAACATTGTCCGTCCAACGTAGAGGGGGATTTCGTGGGGTTCGCGGTATAGGCCGCGAGGTACTGACAGTCCGTGCTCCTGCCACAGCTTGACGTACCAGCGCCCGATCCTGTCAGCACTGAGGGAACGGGCGACGTGCTCTAGTATCACACGCTTGGCCTGTATCGTCTGACCGTGGCGTTCGTGACACTCGGGGTGAAGGGGTACTACGTTCTCTGGCACCATGATCAGGTCGTGGTACTTGGTATTGAGGCCGGAGCGTTTGACTAGCCACTCGTGGGCGTGAAAGCCTGTGCCGTGGGTAATGGGCTTTTCGCACCAAGGACACATTACCATCGAATCATTGTGCTCGGTTGACCATCGGCGGTACGCCTGGCAGATTTGCAATCGTAATTTTTGTCTATCCACAGATTCCTCCTTTCAGTTGGTATCCTATCACACCACCAGGTATCCCGCTTCAAACAAAAGCTCCATATCCTCAGCCCATCCTGGGACGGGGTGCATCTCCATCACTTTGCCGCAAGCGGGGCATTTACTCTCGTCTGCATTTCGCCCTAACCGTATGGGGAGAGAACAAGAGCAACACCCTGCCAACATAGGGGCATAGAGCATTGTCAGTATTGCGACATTGGCGTGTTCCTGCTCGGCTAGATTGCCGTTTACTTTGAGAAATGGTGCTATGTTCATCAAGCTCCTTTGTGCATTGAAATTGGCGGGGGACTGCTCCGGGTCTCAGAGAGCAGCCCCCACACCGGACGGAGGTGCAAACTATTTTTTTAGGAGGTGCAACATAAGACCCTAGTAGGTCAGGTTGGAATTGAACCAACTACACCTTACTGACCTATCTTGTATTGGCCGTAGGCCAGTCAA
>JAAEPW010001078.1 GCA_024232355.1 Chloroflexota bacterium
ACTCACTAATTAGGCGCTCTTTTATGGCGCTAATTCAAATACAAAAGCCCTGTGCGCTTTTATGGCACTTATCTGGGCTATTTTAACCTGTACAAGTGCAGCTTTATAATAGTCTCCCCCTTCTTAGAAAGGGTGGAGCCCTATAGAGCATACACTTCAGTAACCATTATTATATTCACTCCCCACTTTTTGAACAAAAATGTTATTTTTGTTTTACTTCAAGAAATTCAACAATTTCAATACAGTAACAATTTCAACTACTTCAACTACAGTAACAACTCCAGTCGCATCTCAAACATGATGCGCTGGGCAATGCAAACACGGGAATCGTCGAGTATACTGAAAACGGCGTCCATTGTCCATCCATTCCATGTTCCATGCGCCAGTTCCCGTCCACGTGGCCCACTCTATCCACTGAGACCACTGCGCCCAGTCGGACCAGGAAGCCTGCAGCCAGCCCGGCGGGCGCGGCACTGGTTCGGTGCGGCGCTGATTCGGCACGGGTGCAGCAGGTGGAGCGGCGCGGTGGTGGGTACGTGGCGGCGGCGGCGTGTCTGGCGGCGTGACCATAACCCATCGACCATCCATCCGCGCGTACATCGGGGTTGGGACGGATTCTGGTTCTGCTGTGGCGGCGGTTGGCGGCGGCGTTTGGAAATAGCTGGGTGGACGGAGGACAGGACGCAGGACAGGACAGGACGCGGAGAAAATCTGAAAAAGCACATTACCACCCACATATTCAACATATTCAACTATCTTTGTATATTTTCTGTATTTTCTGCATTTTTTTTTTTATGGTTTTCTCTCTGTATTCTGTACAGTTTCACTGTATTTGCACATTAGAGAATTATTTTTATTTTTACAACAAAGGATTCAACAAAAACAACAAACAAAAAGACCAGCCATCAAATATCAGAAATCAATTAAAAATAGTGCTGGAAGTTGTAAACGATGGTTTGGCCCTGGCCCTGGCCCTCTGGCTTCACGGCTGGAGCACCACGGCTCCCACGGTGCCCACACCCTCCACCACGTCCTCCTCCTCGCCCTCCTCACGCGTCTCGCCAGGGCTTGCAAACGGCCCCGCGGCGGACTCGACGGCTGGACTGGTCGACCTTCGGACACTGGAAGACCTTGTGGTCCATTGATCCGCACTCATAGCAGCGCGCCTGCCATGGGCTGGCGACTGCTGGCGGCTGGGCGCCTGACGACTGCTCCATTGGCTGAGGGGTCGGTGGCGGCGGCAGGACAGTCGGCGGCGGCGGCAGGACTGTCGGCGGTGGCGGCAGAACAGTCGGCGGCGGCGGCAGGACTGTCAGCGGCGGCTGCAGGACTGGAGCAGCGGCGGGAGCAGTTCCGTTGACACTGGGGACCGCAATCATCCGCATCAGGGCGGCAGGGATGCGGTACACCTGCTCTCGACGAGCGGACGGGCAGCGGATGGCCTGATGAGGGGTCGGAGTGCGCGGGAGATTCGGGCGCGGCAGAGTGCGACGCTGAGGGGTGGTCAGCCCCACTTGCTGGACCTGAGCGGCCAGCATTGTCACTGGCATGCCAGGAGGCTGAAAGGAGTCCATCATGCCAACCATCACACAATGATACCAGCTGTACAATGTTCTCTTGTATTTTGTACAACATTACTGTATCTCTGTACCATTACTGTACTATTATTGTATCAGTGCACTATTACTGTATTGTACAAAATTGAAAGTTAGCCTGTACAACACTGTATCACCAAATGGCACCTGAAGGCACTAACTGACCTATTCCTGTACATCAACTCTCTGCACATATTTCTTCAGTTTAGTGATAT
>JAAEPW010001079.1 GCA_024232355.1 Chloroflexota bacterium
ATTGTGGGTTGTTCTTGTGATTGGATTTGTGCCGTCATATTTGCCTCCATCAAGAGTTTGGTCTATACGATGGAGAAAGTGTATCCTATTTTGGATAATTTGTCAGGTAATCTCACACAAATGTTAGTGCCATTAACCCAACGCTCCCTCCAGGCCCTTCCCCCCGAAGAGCACAACATCCCTACAAGACACAGCATCCTCGTTCCCCACCGTCAACTCCCCCCGCCGCATTCCATCGTCCCTGACCCGAGGTTCATTACCAGGTCTTTGCACGGGGGAAAAGCGAAGTGATCCGAGGGATTGCTCCTCGGTTTCAGTGGTGGCAAACAATGGGGCAGGGGCAGGTCAGGGGATGTGGGGTTGCCACAACTAACAGCGGTGCTACTGAAACGATAACCTGATCCAAATAGTTAGAGTGTAAGTGGAACAGAGAGTCCTGGGCTTCCCAAAACTACAAAAAGGTGTATCATATCTGTGCTCAAAGTGATCAAGAGCTCTGAGTTAGTCACTAACCTGAAAGCCTTGCCTGTGGCTACCAACGAGCCGGCTGAGTGAATTGCTCACATCTAGTTCTGTGAGAGGAGCGGTAGATAATCACTACACCTACCCGCACCCAACTTGATAAATCCTGTCATCATCATGAAACTGACCCTCATCCGCCCCAATATCGGCCGCCTGGAACACAGCCTGTTCGTCGATGAAGCGCGTATGGAACCGTTGGCGCTGGGCGTTTTAGCCGCCCTGACCCCACCAGATGTGCAAGTCATAATGTACGACGACCGCCAGGAAGTCATCCCCTTCGACGATCCCACCGATCTGGTCGCCATCAGCGTGGAGGTCTTTACCGCCCGGCGGGCCTACGAGATCAGCGCGGAATTTCGCGAGCGCGGTGTGCCCGTCATACTGGGAGGTATCCACGTCACTCTGCTGCCCGAAGAAGCCGCTCAACACGCTGACTCGATTTACATCGGTGATGCTGAATTTCTCTGGGGGCAGGTAATCAGTGATGCAAAAGCTGACGCATTACGGCCCCTCTACCGGGCCGAGGGAGGAATTCCGCAGCCCGGCCTGCTCACCCGGCGGGAGGTTTATCAGGGAAAAAAGTATCTACCCCTTAGCCTGGTGCAGTTCAGCCGTGGATGTCGCTTTGCCTGCGAGTTCTGTGCCGTCAGTACCTATTTCGATCAGCAACATCACTGTCGAGCCGTCACTGAAACCATTCGAGAAATCGAAAATCAACCCCGGAAACATATTTTCTTCGTCGATGACAACTTGTTGGCCAATCACACCGCGGCCAAGGTCCTCCTGCGAGCCTTAATCCCGCTCAGAATTCAGTGGGTATCCCAGGCCAGCATCGATATGACCGAGGACCCAGAACTGATGGAACTGATCGCCGAGAGCGGTTGCCTGGGAAATGTGATCGGTTTTGAATCCATCGATGCGCACAACCTGACTGAGATAGACAAGTTGCCCAACCTGAACGGTGGTGCTGACCGCTATGCCCGGCAAATCGAGATTCTACGTCAGTACGGGCTGCAAACCTGGGCTGCTTTCACCCTCGGTCACGACCAAGACACCCCCGAGTCTATCCAGGCCTTGTTAGAGTTCGCCCTGGAAAACCGCTTTACTTTCGCGGCCTTCAACGTGCTGATGCCCTATCCGGGCACGCCGTTGTACCAGAGACTACAGACCGAAAACCGCCTGCTCTATGATGGTCAGTGGTGGCTGCACCCCGAGTACCGTTTCAACTATGCCGCATTCCGTCCGGCCAAAATGAGCGCTGACGAACTTACTCAACTGGGCTTTCACTGCCGCAAAGAATTCAACAGTTTCAAAAACATCATCTGGCGCGCCTTGGAACCGCGTA
This sequence comes from Chloroflexota bacterium, assembly GCA_024232355.1. The sequence continues at coordinate 1,868 of JAAEPW010001079.1, forward strand.
CCAATATGGGCTCGCTGTATCGGTTTGCAATCTATGCGGTCTACGGCCGTCTATTCCGCCAGGAATCCTTCAAAAAACACGGTATGCGCCTGGGTTTGGAGTAAAAATGAGATGACAGTCAAGTTGCAATTGACTGTCACCCACACACAAGTCTGGAGTGAACGCTATGGAATTTACTTTTGAACTTGGCCAACCTAAAGACGATCCCAGCCTGCGAAAACTCCTGGCCGAGACCCCTATGCCTGGGCGGATCACGGTCGCTTTCGAGCGCGAGCCGAATTATTTTCTCGGCTGTAGCATTATGGGACCGTTTTGGCAGGTGATTGTCATTCGGCATGCGTCCAGCGGGAAAATTGTCGGCGTGCTCTGCCGGGCGGTGCGGTCTCATTTTTTCAATGGGATTCCCCAGGATTTGGGGTATATCGGTCAGATTCGAATTGCAGAAAAATATCGTGGAAAGTGGCTGTTACAGCGGGGATTATCATTCTTTCGAGAACTCCATACCGATGAGCGTACACCGGCCTATTGGGGCGTCATTTCGGATGAGAATCGCATCGCCCGCGGTATTCTGGTGGACCGCTCCCGCCGCAGGTTTCCGACCACCCGGGAAGTTGCCTGCATCTACACTATGGGGATCATCCTGCGTAAACCTCGAAAATCGCTGCCCTTTGATGGTCAACTCCAGCGCGGCTCGGACGAAAACTTGCCAGAGATCGTCTCTTTTCTGAGGGAATACGGCCCCCAACGACAGTTCTTCCCGGTCTACTCCGAATCAGATTTCAGAGATGGCAAAATCGCCCGTGATTTTGATATTCATGACTTTATCATTGCTAAAAGAAACGAGAAAATTGTGGGCGTCCTCGGGCTGTGGGATCAGGGCGGCTACAAACAATCGGTCGTGCGGGCCTATGACAGTACGCTCCAGTTGTTCCGGCCTGTCTACAATTTGGGTACCCGGCTGTTCGGCGTGCAGCCGCTGCCCGACCTGGGTGAGCACATTCACTCAGCCTATGCCAGCTTTATCTGCGTAGTGGATGATGATGCTCAAGTTTTCGCTGCATTGTTACGAACTGTCTACAATCTGGCCGCTGAACGACGTTATGCCTACTTGATGCTGGGGCTAACGATAAATGATCCCCTGCTACCAGTAGCACGCAAGTATCTCCACATCGATTATCACAGCCGGTTATATTTGGGATCCTGGGAGGATGAACATAATGGTCTTGGCCAGGAACTGGACGGACAAGTTCCGTATATTGAAATCGCTACCCTATAGAATACGCCATAATGCGGTTACAATGAAATAGTCGAGTCTCAAGATCGGCGAGCAGGTTGTGGGATTTATAAAACGCTCTCACATCCAACAACATTGAATCACTCGGTATTTCAGGAGAGGCGAGTATGAACAACCGTGGCACAAAGCGGCACATTGTTCTCACAGGCGCAACAGGAAACACAGGACGAGTGATCGCAAAAGAACTTGGGCGACGTGGTGTGCCATTTGTGGCTATGGCGCGCAACGAGACGAGTCGGGCGCAACTGGCAACCCAAGGCATCGAGACTGTGCTCGGAGACTTTTACGATCCCCCAAGTATGGTGCGAGCCCTTGAGGGTGCGAAGAAGGCTTACCTGGTCTGCTCGCCTGACCATTTGCTCGTTCCCCGCGAGACCGCGTTCATCACCGTCGCCAAACAGGCAGGGGTCCGCCACATCGTCAAATGTTCTGCCTACCTGGCAGGCGTCGATGCCGAAACCAGGATCCTCCGCTCCCATGGCATCATCGAGCGTGCGCTCCTCGATTCCGGGCTGGACTATACCATCATCCGCCCACACGGTTTTATGCAAACCTTCACTCTTGCGAGCTGGGATCTGCTGCAAAAAGTGGGCGTCATTACCTTTCCTGGGGGAAGCGGCGGCTTGCCGTTCGTTGACGTGCGGGACGTGGCCACGGTGGGGGTCAAAGCACTAACAGAACCGGGCCATACGGGCAAAGTTTATGATGTGACTGGGCCCGAAACGTTGACCTTCTACCAGATGGCCGAGATTCTGGAGCGTGTGCTTGGTCGCCCGGTCACCTATCTGCCCGGAAGCGAAGCACTGTTTACATTGATATTGTTGCTTATGGGGGTTACCGTCGCACCCCGCGAGCACCTGATCAAGATCGCGCGTGTAATCCGCGACCACCAGTTGGAAAAGGTACACCCCACGCTACAGGAACTCGGTATCCAGCCAACCACTTACGAACAGTTTGTACGCGACTTGGTTGCTGGCCGCACTGGTAGAAGGAACCCATTTCAGATGCCAGAGACCCTTGCGTTCAAGATGCTGCGTGCCGTAATACCAGTTATGATGCAACTCAGACTCCGCCTCAGCGGTCGTTCGCGCCACTGACAACGAGCAACAAGACGAGAGCCTGTGCTGGCCGAAAAGCACATTCGGTCCGCCTCTGAGCCAGATTTCCCCATTCTGTGGTAAAATGATAGCCTCTCAATTCTAACCCAAGAGGTAAAAAAGAGATCCCTTCAATAAAATACACCACCTGGCCAGACCAGGGAGAGACGGCGAGGGAGCGGGCTGGGGATCGCGGCGGTGGCGGAGGCAGTGAGCAGGACGATAGACCCTAACAATAGGCATTATCGGAAATAGCGCAACGACGCAATCGTTCAGACTCGCGCGCTTCCTTACTCGTGGAGAATGGGGTCGTCCGGCAGGAGCCAAGTCTGCGGGCAAATTCAAAGCCTCCTCACGAGGTTGAGCAGGTAGGGGAGCACCTGTCTCTTCCGGGAAAGAACGTCCTTCATCTCAAAGATATTCTCCTCTATTCTGAAATAAGTGATGGCATTGATGATTTTTCTCTCTCCGGCACAGAGAAGCAGGCTAGTCTCCCTCGTTATGTCTGTGACCATCAGGCAACCAAAGTTGCACCCCTCCTGGTCTAGAATTCTTTCGAGACCCTTCTTCAATGCGCTCTCGATCTCGTAGAATCTTTCAAAGCCCACTATCTCAACCTGACTTATACTAAACTTGTACTCTCCCTCGACGTATACTTTCATATCCCGTTCAATAATCTGCTCAGGTTCGACATTCTCCAGAACACTCCCCGCGGCAAACATCTTCTCGCCAAAGCCTCTGACGCCGAGTCCGGCTATAGACGCCAGCCACTTGGACATATCTTTATCCAGCTGGGTAGTGGTAGGGGATTTCAGAATGACTGTGTCGGAGAGAATAGCCGAAAGCATGAGACCAGCAATCTTGGAATCGGGAGCAAAACCGTAATTTTTGTAGAGTTCGGCAATGATCGTGGCGGTGGATCCCACAGCCTTATTGATGAATGTAATTGGTGCATCAGTGCTTCTATTCCCCAGCCGATGATGGTCTATGATCTCCACCACATCGGCCTCGTAGATGCCATCCACCGCCTGGGCAAACTCGTTATGGTCCACCAAGACTATCCGGAACCTGCTCTGTGTCAAAAAATTCGTCCTGGTTATTACTCCTCTGACAGAATCATCGTCATCGAGGACGATGAACCCTCCCTCGTTGTATTCTCCTATTTTCCGCTGGACGTCTCGGACGAGGTCGTAATGTTTAAAGGTCGGATGTTGCCGGTCGATAAAGTCCCTTATCGGCATGGCAAGAAAGATGTACAGTACCGTGCTCAGGACATCCCTAGACGAAACCACGAGACACACTCCGTTCTCATCAGCGAGTTCTATGACCTTTTCTCCAACGTCTTCTTGGCCACAGACGATTATGACCTTTGCCCCCTCTCCAATTGCTCCCGCTATTGCCACCTCATCGTAACGGGTGACAAAAGCGAGCACAGATTCTCGTCCACGGTCGTCGAATATACCCTCGACGATAAGTTTCCCTTCAAAGATGGCTGGGGTAGAGACATTGGTGAGAATCTGACCTCGCACAGATTTCACGAATTTCTCAAGGTCGATGCATATCCTCACCCTTTGGCAGACGTCTGCTATCTCTCCAATTAGTCCTGCCAGTCGGAGCGCAGTGATCTTGCCCGCGCACTTGCCCTCGTCGTCAACTACCGGTAAGAAAGCAAAGCGGTTCTCGATCATTGTGTCCCGAGCATCGTACAATGTGTCCGTTTCCCGGAGTGTAACGAGTTCCTGCTTTTGCACCATAATATCAGCTATTTTCGGATAAACGTCTGTGAGAAGGTCAGGACTCTCAACCCCAAAGTGGGAAAGGACAAAGGTAGTCTGTGGATTAAGGTTTCCTGCCCGAAAAGGAACGGCTGCCTTTCCTAGAAAATCGTTCTTGAGGTGAGCGTATGCTATGGCCGAGCAAATCGTATCCGTATCTGGGTTTCTATGTCCAATTACAAAAAGTGGATGTACCGATTTCACCGTCTTTCCTCCTCTGCGCATGTTACGCTATGTGCCAGTACGTGTTCTACACTTTAGCGTTGATTCCTTCTAGTCCGTACACCTTGATGGGCTACTTGCGACCGCACACAGGGGTTTCGGCTAACATTTCACCGTCAAAAACAGATTGTACTTACCCGTATGTACTCTCTATAACTCGTCGTCAGGCAGCCGATGAGCAACTTTTATGCAGAACTCTCGCAAATACTGAGCTTTCTTTGGTAAATTGTACATTTCCTCTCCCAGGCTGTCAAACAGTGCATTCGCCAATGGATCCGTTAGTCTCCCACCCCAAAAACCCATCCCCGTACCCACCACAGCAAACCAAAGTCCCCCCAGACCCATCTCCCCGCAAGACACAGCATCCCCATACCCCCCCCACCGCATTCCACCGCCCCTCGCCCAAGGGAGACAAGGCAATGAACTACCTGGGTTGACCAGGGGAAAACGGCGAGGGAGCGGATTGAGCCACGTCGGCGGCGGAGGGAATGAGTAGGTCAGGTTGACAGATCTGTGGCAATCTGTGGACAAAAACACCAATGTCCTCTTACCGTCATCTCACCCTTGGTGAGGTTTCGCCAAGTTGCAGGAACGTAAATCACTGCTATACTTGTGACGATCCTCGAATGGGGCCTGTCCGATTCGTGGGGACAAGATCATCGAGGAAATCGGATGGACTAACCATCACATCGAGTTGCGAGTCCACGGTGGCTCCGACACGATGGATAACCGAGTCTTGCTGC
>JAAEPW010001080.1 GCA_024232355.1 Chloroflexota bacterium
TGGGAAAAGTTCACCGTCATTGAGGCCAAGCGTATTATGCGCCACCTGGAAATCGAGCCGAGCGGGGGTCTGGAGGCGTTGGAAAAAGCCCTAGAATATCGACTCTATGCCCACATCAATGTTCAGGAAACAATCCGTATGGACGAACAAACACTGATCTTTCGGATGAACGACTGCCGCGTTCAGGCAGCACGGAAACGCAAGGGGTTGCCAGACTTTCCTTGCAAACCGGTGGGACTGGTAGAATACGCAGGCTTTGCTCAGACAATTGATCCTCGCATCCAAACACGCTGCATCGCCTGCCCACCCGACGATCATCCAGATGACTATTGGTGCGCGTGGGAATTTACATTGCGTTGAAATAGACTCGCGGAAATTCTCCAACGCCACCCGCCGATCCTTCCCAGCACCCACACCGCCAACTCCCCACCCTGCATTCCACCGCCCCTGGCCAACCAATTTGGCCGCTAACACTATCCACTCCGATCTTACCCTCCAGGTTCGGCGGATGGGATAGTAGCCATCACAGGCAATTGAGTCATTGAACTAATCAGCAAACAACCCACCCTGACGCAATTCCGCAAACAAGTTTTTCTCCAATTTGACAAAATGCTCCCTCGGAATCTTGCGAACTCCATCCTGGAAGACTTCGGTCAAGTCGTTGACAAGCTCTTGGATTCTGGGCTGGGTGTCTTGAAGAACTTGGCTAATCCTTTCGTTTATGTCATCAATTACCGACTCGTAGGCTTCGGATTTGGGTGAATCAGTCCGCAGCTCCATTATCTTCAGCCAAAGAGCCTGGAACAGAAACTTCAAATGATACCGTCACCAAAATTTCGCAAAATTGAACTAGGGACCTTAACAAAATCATAAACCTGTAGTAACCTAGCGCGAGGAGGTTACAATGGTCTACAAATGGCTGATCAATTGGCGCACACTAATGACAACTGGGCTACTGGTGACGATGGTCATCAGTAGTTTCTTGCCCTTGTCCAA
>JAAEPW010001081.1 GCA_024232355.1 Chloroflexota bacterium
AAAACGCTTCATACTGCACGACCTGGCCCAACCGAGATCTCCGAGCGTCAATTTCGGCCAAAAAACCACCCAGGTGACCAGAATAGGTCATCGAGGTGTATACGGCTACCCGCGAGCCAGAGTTCCCCCGTTGGGCGATGCTCACCAGGGCTTGTTCTTCTCCTGCTTTGGTTATGCCCAGGCTGCACATACGCCTCTTTACAAGACTCATATAGCCCAGCGCGACCCCGCTGTACGATAGATCGTACAGCGCCAGATAAGGCTTTCCTTGCGGCCAGTTGCGCAAGACATCGAGAGCCGCGTCTGACCAGCTCTGCAGGATTTGGGGCGACACGTTTGAAAGGACATACGCGACAACCGAACCTTTTGCGTACCATTCCAGTTGAAGGGCGTCACCAATCGTGCTAACACGCCCCGGTTCCCATACCTGGGACATCATACACCTCCTTGATCAAAAATGCTCTCTGACACTTGTCGCGTTCAGGTCTGCGTTTTTGTGAGCCAGTCAAACGCAGCCTCTCGATTGTAAAACGCATCATACTGTACGACTTTCAAGCCGGCTCTTCGGGCGTCAATTTCGGCCGAAAAACCACCCAGGTGACCCGAATACGTCCGTGAGATATAGAGGGCCACCCGCGCGCTAAAACCCTCGCGTTGGGCAATGTTTGCCAGCGATTGTTCTTCTCCCGCCTCGGTGATGCCCAGGCTGCACATGCGCCTCTTTACGAGGCTCAAATAAGCGAGCACGATGCCGCTGTGCGATAGATCATACAGCGCCAGATAGGGTTTTCCAGACGGCCACTTGTTCATCACATCGAGAGCCGCGTCCGACCAGCTCTGCAAGACTTGAGGCGACATCTTTGAAAG
>JAAEPW010001082.1 GCA_024232355.1 Chloroflexota bacterium
CTGGACAAGGCCAATCTGAGCGAGGCTACCCTGAGCCGCTTTGATATGAAACAGGTCAGTTTGCGCGGGGCTGATCTGAGCAAGGCCAATCTACGGGGCACCGACTTGCGCAAGTCCGACCTGAGCAGAGCCAACCTGAGTGGCGCCGATCTGCGCCGGGCCGACCTGTGGGGATGCGATCTAACGCGGGCTAACCTCAGCGGCGCCGACTTGCGGGGAGCCAACCTGGGCTATACCGTGATGGACTCGGTGGACTTGACGGGGGCCACGGTTAGCAACGAACAACTCGTCGAGGCCAGAACCCTCAAGGGCGCGACGATGCCCGATGGGGCGAAGGCAAAGTGACAGGCCGAACAATAAGGATGTCAAGAAAATCCAGTGATCAATCACCCAATAGGTGCATAAAGATCACCCTCAATCTCCTCATTCCCCTCACCACTCTTTCCCAGACCGACATCCTCATCATTCCAAGAAAAAATCCGATCCGCCCTGCTCCCCTCACCCTCGTCGCCTGCGTCAAACCCATCCCCCACCACGCCAGGCATTCCCACCATAATCAACATCGCTGGGAATGCGTCGCCCCCTCTCCCCTCATTTTTTGCGAAATTCCCCCCTGCACAAATTTGCACAGAACAAGGGAAAAGAGTATACTAACCATGCACAAGCCTCGCAACGGGTGCATTCCCAAAATATGACATATGAGCGGGGGCGATTTAGACGACGTTGAGAGCCTTTGCTTTTTGGCGAGATGTATTCCTGAAGAATATCATCCACCGTCCAGATATTAATTGAGAGCGCAAAAACAAAAAGTATTCTGCCATTTTCGATGTCCAAAAACTACCGGGGGCTTTCAACCTCAAATTTATTACTCGTC
>JAAEPW010001083.1 GCA_024232355.1 Chloroflexota bacterium
GTGACTGCCAAGCAAGATGATTGGGTCAAGATCATTCATCGCCCTGATCGTTGTGATTTGAGTCTCTTCCAACTCGGATTGAGCTTGCTCGATCATTTCATTGATGAGCATATTCCTATTCCTGTTGCTTTTCAGATGCCTTTAGCAAAAAGTGTCCGGTAGTGAATCTCACAGATCCTTCAGAGAGGCTTCCAACTTTCTCTCACGATACTGCCCTGGATGTTCGATAGGTTCTAGTTGCCAGGCCATAGCCAATGCTCCATTTTTCTTAACCAGTACAATGTGTCCAGGTGGTGGCTGAGGTCGTCGTCACTCACTGCCACCGATTTTCTGCCGTTTGCTTTCAATCCACTGAGGATTGCGCCGGGGATCGTGTCTTTGGTCGCCCAGGGCATCCATCTCCGCCTTGTATTGCAGTAGATCAGCCTTGTTTATTAACCAAGATTTTCCTATTTTTCGTGCCTCGATTCTACCCTGTTTAGCAATCCAGCGAATGGCTTGTAATGAGTAGCCTGTTAACTCTGAAGCGACTTTTGTATCCACCCATCCTTCAATCACGTCATTACTGCCCGACATTTGTCCCCTCTCCTTGATGTTGTATAATATAGGGAAGGTGGAGCCCGTCCCGCCTGATCAGGGATTAGGGCGGGCTACCATTCTATTGGGCGGTCAGGCACAAACCTGACCGCTTAATTTGTACTATTTTTACCTTGTGGGGCCAGACTGGTCAACTGATTCGGGAAGAGTGTCGTTCGATCTGTTGAAGTCTTATTGTTCACGCTAAAAGTATATCACGAAAGACAACTCGTGTCAAACCCCAATCCGATAACCCCCTCCAATCAAGACAAAGCCACCAGACGCTCAATCATACCTCCACGAGCGTCGATCAATCGTTGGCCCAATACGTCCCGTGCGCCGGCCGGAATCTCTTTCAAATTCAGTCGTTGCCGGCGTCCATCCTCCAAGTAGACGTCGATTGTGCCACCCTTCCCCACTGCAACTCCTCCCACATCGCCACCCGATTTCGTCGAGCGCAAGCAGCGGACGCCCGTCGCTCCCCGTCCCTGCACCGAAAACTCTGCCAGCCGGGTTCGGTGAGCGTAGCCTTTGGTCGAAAAGACCACGACCTGCCAAGCGTCTTGCTTCTCCGCATCCGACACCACCATTCCGCCCAACAGCCGGTCGCCCTTTCTGAGCTTGATACCGGCGACGCCGGAAGCGGTGTGGGTCTGCTGCGGGTTGACGGCATCCCCGTCCAGTCTCAATAATTGTCCTTGGAGGGTATAGAACAACACGTGCGCCCCCTCCCCGGCCACATCGCCGAACAACAATTCGTCCCCGTCGGCTAATCCCATCACCACACCCCAGTCGCGGTCTGGTATCGAGAGATCATTCACGTGGGTACGTTTGACCTTTCCGCCCCGGGATCCCATCACCAGGTAGGCGTCGGGCCGCAACACTGCCAGGCTGACGACGCGCTCCAACCCCAATTCCTTGGGCCCGCCTTCAGCCGGGATAAATCCCACTGTGCCCCGCCAGCCGCGCCCCCGGTTGGTGAACATGATCACCTCGTCGTTTGGTTCGGCCGTCATATGTGCCAGATGTACGTCGCGCACGGGCCTCTTGGTCAGGCTCCGGCTGGCCCGGTAGGAAAAGTTAGCCGCATCGGTGCGCTGCACCCCGTCGGGGGTGAGCGCCAATAGTTGGGTCGCCTCGGGCATCACCAAGTCGGCTTCGGTCGTGACCACGCCGGCGACGGCACCCTCTTGTTCCATAATGACCGTGCGGCGTGGAATGGCAAACTTTTCCTTGATCCCCGTCGTTTCCTCGATAACAACGGCCAGCCGCTTGGCCTCGGAACGCAGCAACCCTTCCAGGTACTTGATGCGGGTTTTGAGTTCCTTGCGTTCATCATCCAGCTTTTTGCGCTCCAGGGCGGCCAGCCGGCGCAACTGCATGTCGAGAATGGCGGTGGCCTGGAGCTCGGAGAAAGCGAACTTTTTCATCAGGTTGGTCCGGGCCGTATCGGCCGTGCGGGAACGCCGGATGGTGTCGATCACCTGGTCCAGGATGTCCAGCGCCTTGAGCAAGCCCTCTACGATGTGCAACCGGGCCAGCCGCCGTTCCAATTCAAACCGGCTGCGGCGCTCGATCACCTCAAGTCGGTGTTTTACAAAGTGGGTCAGCAGTTCCAACAATGACAGGTACTTGGGCCGAGTCCCTCCGTTGTCGAAGGTGGGAACCAGTGCCAGGTTGATCACCCCAAACGTTTCCCGCAGTTGGCTGTACTTGAGCACCTGTTTCAGAACATCTCCAGGGGTGGACTGACGGGAGACCTCTACCACCACCCGCATCCCGGTGTGGTCCGACTCGTCGCGCAGGTCGGTCACGCCCGTGATGCGCCCGTCGCGTACCTCTTTGGCGATCTTTTCGATGACCGTCGTCTTGAGCACCCCGTAGGGCAGTTCGGTGACGACGACGTTCGCCTTGCCCCCGCCAATGTCCTCGACGGTGACGCGGGATTGCATCACTATGCGCCCACGTCCGGTCTCGTAGGCCTGGCGGATGATGTCTACCGGCCCGTCGCCCTCGTCGCGGTGGCGGTAGATGATGCCGCCGGTGGGAAAATCCGGTCCCGGAATAAAGGCCATCAGGTCGTCCACTGTTATCTTGGCGCGTTTTTTCCAATTCTGCGCCATGTGGATCAGTGCGTTGCAGACCTCATCCAGGTTGTGGGGCGGCATACGGGTGGCCATTCCCACGGCAATGCCGTCCACGCCGTTGATCAGCAGGTTGGGCAGGACTGAGGGTAGGACGATGGGCTCCTGGAGAGAGCCGTCGAAATTGTCCGCCCACCCCACCGTGTCCATCTTTAGGTCTTGGAGCATCGTCTCGGCGGCCGGTGTCAGCCGGGCCTCGGTGTATCGCATGGCGGCCGGGCTGTCGCCGTCGATAGAGCCAAAGTTCCCCTGTCCGTCCACTAACGGCACTTCCATCACCCAAGGTTGGGCCTGGCGCACCATGGCCAGGTAGACGGAGCTGTCGCCGTGCGGGTGGTACTTGCCCAGAACCTCGCCGACGATGCGGGCCGACTTTTTGTGTGGACGGTTGTGAACCAGCCCCAGGCCGTGCATGCCGTACATGATGCGCCGCTGCACGGGTTTAAGGCCATCGCGTACGTCGGGCAGCGCTCGGTCGGTGATCGTCTCACGGGCGTAGCCGATGTACGCCTCGGTCATGTCGTCGGCCAGCTCGACGGTCTTGATGACGTCGCGCGGTTTGGGTTTTGTAATTTGAGATTTTGATTTAGCCATCTTTCTTGGGCGGCGGAGCCCCCTACCTATGGCTATGGGAGGAATCCGCCTTTTTCCTTTCTGTTAAGAGTATATTGCTGCCTCAATTAGAGCTTTTTTTCTAACAAATCGACTACCTTTGGCACAGATAGGCCAGGTCAAGCCGCTGCTGGTCCGACACCTCGCTGCCCATAGGCCGCGCGCTCGGGGCTGCCGGTCGCGACAATCTGATATATGCGGCGCTCGAACTGGGCCTGATCGAAAGGCCGTCGTTTGCGGACGAAAACATCCGCTTTGAACATTGTCTCCAGGTGAATCACGTTAAAACTGCGACTGCGTTGGATGGCGTCCCGGATGGACTCGGCATCCACGTAGAACGCGTCAATCAGGGCCTGGGCTAGGGGATCAGCATGCTTGATGCGTAGATCGGCCACCATGTCGGTGTTTGCAGTGGCCCACGATCCACCGATCAGGTACGGTACCTCCAGTGCCTCCAACGCATCGATGATCAATAACGTCACGGCTATGGGGGATGTTTCGTTATCCTTCCGACTGGATCGGTCAGACGGCATCCGGAGCCTCCTGTCTTGGCAGTGGGCCGTACACTTGAGCTGCCAGGTCGGGGCCGAGCAGTAGATCGGCCAAGCGGCGGCGTAATTCCTGAGGGGTGGCGTTGGGATGGCGTTGACGCAGCCCGCTGAGGGCCAGCGTGCGCACAGTTTGGTTCAACTGCTCCACCATGTGCAGCTTGCGCCAAGGTGGAGCTTGACGCAACAGCTTGATCAGCATAGCTTCGGCCTCGGGGCGGGTGTCGGAAGATAGGGTATGCTCCATTATTCTAGTCCTCTGTGTCCGGATCGTAGCCATTCCCATCTACCATTTCTGTCCCGTCCCAGTGACGCATCAGGCGTTTGCGGCGGCGATCTGGGCTGCCGCCCATCCACAACGAGATGGCGGCGTTCGCCGCGTGAACCTCGTCCACCGTCACCCGAACAATGTGTTCGTTGATCGAGGGGTCGTCCCCGTCACCTGGACGGAAGACCGTGTGACGTAACTGGCTCGGGTTCATCTCTCCCAGGCCCTTGTAGCGCTGCAAAGTCACGCCCCGCGCCTCACCCCACCCGTCCAGTATCCGGTCCCGCTCGGCATCCGAGTACGCGTAATGGCTCTTGCGGCCGTTGCGCAGCAGGTAGAGCGGTGCCCGTGCTACGTAAAGGCGGCCTGCGTCGACCATCGGGCGCATCAACCGCCAAAATAGAGTGTACAACAGTGTTTTGATGTGATCGCCGTCGACGTCTGCGTCACAAAGGACGACTACGCGCCCGTAACGCATCTGCTCCACGTTAAAGTCGGCGCCCACCCCGGCCCCGATAGCGGCCACGATCGATTTGACCTCCCGGTTGCCCAACGCTTTGCTCAACCGTGCCCGCTCGACGTTGAGGATCTTGCCTCGCAGGGGTAGGATGGCGTGGTAGCGCCGGTCGCGTGCCTGTTTGCACGAACCCCCGGCGCTGTCTCCCTCGACGACGAACATCGAGGTCTGCTCCACCGGACTGCCCTTGGCCACGTCGGCCAGTTTCCCAGGCAGTTCATCCACCTCCAATACGGAGCGGCGCATCACCAGCGAGCGCGCCTTGGCCGCCGCGTGCCGGGCGCGAGATGCCGCCAGGCAGCGGTCGACGATCTTTTTTCCCAGAGGAATCCGTTTGCGGAAACGGGTCAGCAACCACTCGTAGACGATCGAGTGGACCTGGCCCTGCACCGGGTCGGAACCGAGCTGGGTCTTGGTCTGCGACGTGAACTGGGGATCGCGCATACTGATGCTGATCACGACTGTCAGACCGGCGATCGTGTCCTTGCCGGTGATGTCGTCGCCCTTTTTGAGCAGTTTCTTCTCCCCGGCGAACTGGTTGATCGCCTTGGTCAGCGCCGCGCGAAAGCCTGCGACGTGTTTGCCCCCGTCGGGCGTGGGGATGGTGTTGACGAAGGAAACGATTTCCTCGTCCTCGTCGCCGTGGTATTGCAGCACCACCGAGACCTGCGTGCCGTCCTGGGTGTCGCCCTGGATCTCGATGGGGGCGTGGATGCTCTTGCGGTCGCGGTTGAGGTACTCGACGTACTCGACCAACCCACCCCGGTAGCAGTATTCGCGCTCTTTGCGCTTTTTGCCCCGCTCGTCCGCGATGCGTACGCTCAGTCCTGGCACCAGGAAGGCCACCGTTTGCAGGCGGCGGGTGAGGGTAGCATAGTCGAACTCGACCACGTCCAGGTACTCGGGGTTGGGCAGGAAGGCAACCGTCGTGCCCGTGCCGATACTTTTGTCGCGGTGTTCTTTGATTGCTTTGGCCTCGCCCCGCACCCCGATCTGCCCCACGACCGTCTCGGTCCGGGGGTCTAGTATCTGTACTGGCGTTACAGGCAATCCTTCCTCGTAGCGCTGGCGATAAAAGACGCCATCACGCTTGATGGTGACCACCAGCCATTTGGAGAGGGCGTTGGTCGCCTTGATCCCCACGCCGTGCAGGCCGCCGGAGGTGGAATAGCTGCCTTCCTCGAACTTGCCGCCGGCGTGGAGTTCGGTGAACGCCAACTCCAGCGTCGGTTTGTTCTTCTCGGGATGCATGCCGACCGGGATGCCGCGGCCTTGGTCGGCGATAATGATGCTGCCGTCGGCGCGGATGACGACCTCGAAATGGTCGCATTGACCGGCCAGGGCCTCGTCCACGGCGTTATCCGTCACCTCGATAGCCAGGTGGTGGAGGGCCGATGCCCCCCGTCCGCCCACGTACATTCCGGGCCGGCGTTGGATGTTCTCCGGATAGTCCAGGACTTGGATGTCCGCTTCAGTGTATTGAGTGTTTTTTCGTGTCACATTAGTTCCTTATTTTGTTTTGGATCGATTCTTTGTACAAATTCCATATAGTTCTTGAGAAAATTATAATATGTGGTTATGTTTGGGAGATTGTCCAAGGTCAATTTCAAGGCCGTGTCTGGATATTTTTCGTTGGCTCGACGGATCGCCTGGCTAATGAGCATACCTTCTTTCAACCACTTGACTACCTCGTTGTCGAATAGTTCTTTTTCTTGGGTCCGAGGGCCAATTAATTTTTGACTGTCCCGAAGATATCGGTCGAGAACGTTCATGTTTGCTTCCCCTGTTCGTGGCTCTATCGGCTCGTACGATACTTTCCGCCAAACTCTACAAATCAAGGCTTGAACACTTGATACAGAAATGGCCTTTGCCCGTCATCGTAAATGCATCTTGAGACAGAACGATGATCTCGTTACAATTGACACACCTCGTAGGTTCGTACTTGGGCAGGTCCACCAGCGTTTCAAAGTTGTATTCGTTTGTGACATAATATACGTACATTTCTGTTTCAAAGGATTCTTTGCACTCGGGACAGGTCTTCCAATCACCCGTGTGCCTTTCTGCCGAGTGATAGCCGCATAGCGTAAACCGGCTGTGATTCCGGTGGCAGCTGTTCCGGGCATAGGAGAATAGAACGTATTGATCTTCGTCATCGCAGATCCATTGATCGCAACAATCTGTTTTGATCAACTTGGTCGTCTTGCCACACAAACCGCATTTGGGGCCTTTGGTGTTGCTAACGTGTCTCTTTTTTCGTCTTTTTCTCTCTTTCATCTTTTTCTCAACTATATCATTCGGTCTCATGCACAACGCGTTGTTGTTCTTTTGCCCATTTCCTTTTGTGGATATGGGTGGGTGGAACCCTGCTTGTCCTTTACCTGAACAGGCCCACGATAAATGCAACGATCGTGATGGCTACGCCCAGCAAAAATAGCGGCATTGGAGGTAGGCCCAATAGCATTACCCAAGCAGGGGTTTGCCCACTGGTATTCACGATCTCTATTCCTTTTACTCGCTTTTTACCGCTGCCCTTTTTTGGCACATTGCCGAATAATCCAGGGTTGTTTTTGCGGAGATAATGATTGTATATCACCACATGAATTATGTACCATATAATACTGGCTGCAATGAGTACGAGCCCAAGTTTCATACAACTCCCCGTAAATCTAGTTCAATCATTTGGGTGTATTTCTGCTGCTACTGCAAGTTGCTCCGCTTATTCAGAGGGGCAACAGAACAGCCTTTAGAATTCTAGTCTCTTTCGAGCTAGTTTCGTGAAATCTGAAACGTCATCATCTTTACATCCCGATACGCTCCATCTTGGCCGTGTTCCTACCAAGAAACAGTTTTTTGAAAAAGGTCCAAAACCCTGCCCCCGCTGGTTCTCGCAAAATGAAGAACGATGAAGGGGTTTTGGACGCTATCAAGTGACGAGATGTGTTCAGAATAACTCAAAGTAGGAATCCTGTTCCAAATGCTTTACGTATGTTTTCACGAGTTTTTGTAGTGTGTCTGGCACGCCTATCGTGATCCAATCATCGATCGAACCTCGAAAGCAGTATCTCTGAGCGACAAATAGTCGTTTCCCCTTATCGAGGAGAGCAAATCGAAGCATTGGCGAATAGGATACGAGTTGGGCAAACAGATCTTGAACACTTTCCCCTTTATCTCTGGGAGCAAATTGCAATAGCTCTGACAAGCGATCAATATTTTGATTTGCCACAAACAAAATGATGATATCTTTCTTCGCATCGACCAGGTAGTGTTGTACCAGGCTGAATCGCTTCATTCCTTTTTCTACGACGGCAATTTCATTATCGCTAATGATTTTCGGACGAATTTTTCGCAAGAACACCTGTGAGTTTGGATTTTCATAGATTTCAAACCCATCGGGTATCGCACTGACCAGGTCATCCCCACTCTTCTTGGAGAAAAAGTACTTGGGCTTGCCAGTTTTTGTAGTACCTTGATGGAGATAATATGTTTGTCCTCTTCTATTGACGTGTTGTATCGGCATCTATGCAAGCCTCTTTCAAACCCGCTTCGTTGTAGGTTTTCTGTGGTATGGTATTTGCTTTTGCATGCCCGCCAATGATTGTTGCTTCCCTTGAAAACAGTTAAAAACTTGTGTTTATCGGTTGGTATTCTCGTTAGTTTTGTCAGTCGGCTAGGTTTTGATACACATTTCCCGAGTGAAATCGTAAAAAAGTGGCCGTTGTTAGGCTTTTCCAGTTCCTAAATCCTCCCAAAATTTATGGCGGAAAAGCTCGAGGAATTCCGTCATAATCTGCCTTTTCAAGGTATCGTTGACTGGATCACAAAATCTGTTTGGGAGATTTATTTCTCTGGAATTCCCTAACGCCTTCGCTCACTAACCCGGCGGCAAACCCCAAACTTGCCCTGCAGCAGTAATTGACGGATCATCGTAGCGGTCCAACGTTGCCAACCACTCGGGCATTTCTTCCTTGATAGTTTCTTTGAGCATATCCAGATCGTCTCGACTCACCATCTCTCGTTCGTGCAAAAAGGTGTAAAACTTTTTCAAACTCGCCGCGTTACTCTTGATCGAGGCTGCACTCGCCCACATCGCCTTTTTTATGAACCAGTACCCGAGAAACATGCTAATGCTGAGTACTCCCTCTTGTGGCTCTTGGGCATCTTCGTACAAGAGAAACTCGTTGATGTAAAAGTCTACATTCTCAGTGTGCTTGTTGATGGTCTTGCTGGAGATGCCTGACTGCTTTAGCCAGGCTGCAAAATCCTCCAAAAGTTTCCCGTTAGACTCTCTGATCCTTTCGCAGTCAATCTCGTATTGCTCATAGTCGTCTGTCATCAATAGATCCCTCATACGTTTTTGGAAACGATAATTCTACGTTTTTCTTTATCCGTTCACCCGTCAAATCGCTTTTGCACGAGAGAACTTGTCATCACTGACCACCGTGCCGCCGATTTGTGCGCGAGGAGGGCAGTCGGCTGTACCGAGTGGTCATCTGGCCCTCTTCCGATGAACTCTGGGTCGTTTGCCACAACAGTTTTTGTGTTTCTTACCGCTTCCACACGGGCAAGGCGCGTTCCGACCCACTCGCTTGGAAACACTCGCTTCCTCAGGTTGTTGATCGGGTACCGTTTCTCTGAACATCCGGTAGTGCCGCTTGATCCGGGCCATATATCTCTGATCTTTCAAAATGTACTTGATCTTTTCCAAAAGCGCCGGGGCAAGTTCTGATTGTGGACTGGCCCGATTTAACACGGGCCCCATCAAGTGGGGGATGATTTTCGGGTCATCCTCTCCAAACCAATCCACGTAGAATTTCCGTTTTTCCCAGCCATAGGCGATAACCGCCACGAGTTCTTGCTTGTGCCAATCATAGACATTGAAAAATACTCGCCGGCAATCGCAGTTGGGTTCGTTGCAGTACGCTTCGACGAGCCCGTACTCGCCATCCGGCAAGTCGGCATCATTGACGGCAATGATCGTGCGAGTCTCTTTCTCGGCAATCTCTGGGAAACGATCATAAAATGGTTCGTAAGACATCGACAATTACTCCCGAGTTTTCTACGTGATTACGGATGCGTGTTCCTTTTGCATCAAGTTGTCTGGCTAAGAGAACCACTTTCGAATTTCATCCAGACCTTCATCATTGCCACAATTTTCGCAAGCGAGCGACAAGCCATATGAGCATTTGTTGCAATTTTCACAATGCCATACGCGCCAATCTCGACACTGCCGACACACATTGCAATGCCACGTGCAGCTGTCTTGTTCCACCCGGTTCCAGCAAAAAGAGTACCAATAGGCCTCGCCACATTCCCCGCACTCGTATTCTTTCAGTAATTTTTCCAGGGGCACACTCTCGTGTTCGCAAGGTAATTGATAGAGTGTCGCCAACTCTTTGGCTGATAGGGCCTTGCAAGTCTGGATGTGTTGGATAGCACAGTCGGATAGGTTCTTCACATCCACTCCGTTGAGCGGGTTATTACAATTGCTGCAGTTGCAGTTTTCGTCACACGGCTCGTTGTTCTTGAAACAAGAGCAGCGGTTGTTCTGACAGCCTGACTTGCAGTTGCACTGTTCGTACTTTGTCATATTTCGCCCTATTGATTTGTGTGTCGGGATGCCACTTTCGCCAAGAACGTGGGGCGATTATTAGTGGTCGCTTTCTCCCTCGTGACCCGCTTGACGTTGGCTCAGCATTGCCCTGGCATATTGCGATCGAGCTTCACCGTCGACTTTTCGATCGTGTGCTTGGCACCATGCCAACAATTCCTCCACATCTACCTCGACTTTTTCGGCGTATATTCCTACCTTTTTCATCTCTTGGAGTGATTTCTCTGCATTCGCTGCCCATTCTTCATATGTCTCGTGCAGTTTGTCCCGGTCTGTCGAAATCTCGAGCAGTCGCCCCCACTGCTCCGCCCGGTACCAGGCACATCCCGCAACTGTTGGGACCTCTTGGTCTGTCTCTCCAATCGACTCTTCCGTCCATCTGTCTCGATTGGCCCAAAAAGGACATTCGGGGCAACTTTCTCCTACTGGATAGTCTATCCCTTCTTCGTGGGGGCAACCAATGATGCTATCCGCCATCCTTACAGATTTGACCTGGTGCTGGTCAAGGAACGTGACGATCTCACGATTGATCGTAGGGTTGGTGCGGACGTCCTTGTCTTGGGAGAACCATCTCTCCATAAAGGCAACTTGGCTGTCTCCCTCGAGGATGATGCCCACCGCGATTTTGGAAGCGAACTTGTTGTTTGGTCCATAGCAGGCGATCGTGGCAATCGGGTAACCGCGAAAACCTTTCTGCGCTCTTTTCTGCAGAGTGTTTCTAGTTCGATGCCTGCGACGTTTGGTGTTCATTTATGCGATTCCTCCAAAGGCAGTCCTGTAATTTTTCTCAACATGGGAATGGAGAAGGATAGGTCGCCATTTTCATCTTGGGCAAAATAATGCCCATACCGTTCTGTGAAAATATCTATTTTGGCGTTTTGAATACACGTATTTCTTAGTGCTGATGTCTCTCGTTTTTTGCTCAGTCCCTGCGCTTTCGCTATGCGGGCGATGATTCTTGTCGTTGGGCCCGTAGTTTGTACTCCCATTTGCTCCGCAAAAGCTAAAACTACCGTTACCCACATTTCTTTGACTCAGGACTTTATTTCTGCTTTTGGTATATCGTCCGCCCAGTTATCGGGAATTTGCTCAAGGATTTCGATTTCGGTCATAGCATAGAAAGGCGTAAGGTAGCCAAGACCCGGAAACGGGGCGGTGCCCTGCGGCCCTGTACTTGGCGGCACTTGTCCGGGATCGATAGGTACAGAATTCCGACGAGTGCGGGATTTGCGAGCACGGCGAGTTTTTCTTTTTCTTGGCATCGAATCTCCTGTGATCTCGAATCGATTTCTATAATTTTGGGTGGGCGAGGCTTTTCATCCCCTATTGCTCTTTTGTTGCAAGTCGGTCAGCGCCGTGGCTAGTGCACCCTTTTTTCATCTCTTGACAAGTTGGCAAAGCTTTTTCTCTGTGAGAATACACACGTTTGTCACATAATAGTCGATATCGAGAAAATTACCGAACGTATTGCACTTGCCGATTCCGCCTTCAATGACGTTTCCTACTGCTACATCCAACGGAACGAGCATTCTCATCGTCGCATAATTTTGATCTACCTGGATTTCCTCAAGGATCGAATCCAACTCACCGCAGAAGGTGGAGAAAGCTTGTTCAACCGTCATTTTCTGGACCTTGGTCAAAGCGACATCGTTTCTTGACCGGACGAGGCAAAAGTATCGCAGTCTGTTTCCCTCACCGCCCAATCCTGTCGTGACCATTCCAACATTCCGATCTCCTAAGAATCCCTCAAGAAACATCCGGCATTCCTGAAGCGCCAACACGGCCCAGTTTTCTAGTTCTTGTTCCGCCGTTTCCAAGTACCTTTCGATGGTTCCATAAGATTTGACCTTGCCTCGATGCGCCAAAATGGCAAGAGTTTTTCTCTTTTCTTCCAGAGGGGTACTTGGAGCAAACAGGCTCTGACTTTTGACTGAGAGGTCTTTCTCTGAATACTGGTTGTGATCAAGCCCGCTCGTATACTCGACGTATTCCTGCTGCAGGGTAAAATCAACACTTTCTTCGACTACCGTCAATGGTTCGGGAATTATTCCGAGTTCGTTCATCGATTTTGATTCTACCTCTAATGACCCATCGCGGCCCGCCGTTGCTAGAGCAGACCTAAATGGCTTTGTGAATTGTGCCTTAGCCTGAAATCGAAGCAATGATGGCGATAGCAGTCACGACGATGATCGACACGACCACGACTAGCATCACAGTCTCTTTCTTTGAATTAAGCAAATACCGCATCTCTCTCCTTTTCCTCGTACACAGGACGGTCTAGCGGAACACGCATCCGAGATGGCATCTCGCGAGCGGCGGCATCTCGGACGCCCCTCCCCACATCCACCGCGCTGTGCGCATCACTGCCGAACGAGAACATTGCTCCGCCCAACTCCCGGTACCGAGCAATGATATCCGGACCGGGATATGTCTTGCCAGGGTTCTGGCGCAGGCCCGACGTATTCACCTCCAGCCCCGTGCCGGTCGCGATCATTGTTTCCAGAATGGCGTCGATCTGTGCCGCGTAGCGCTGATAGCGAAAAGGGCCATAGTGATCCACCCCGAACCGCTTTACCACGTCGAGGTGGGCCAGGACGTCGAACAGCCCACTCTGCGCTGCCCGGCGGACGGTTTCGAAATAGCGGCCGTACGCCTTTTGTTCGTTTCGGTTCAATAGCGTGTCGAACACAAAGTCCTCGCCGACATAGTGCACAGAGCCGAGAACGAGGTCGAACGTCCGTCCGTTGCTCAGGAACGCGACGATCTCGTCCTCGAACTGCGGCTGGTAGCCGATCTCGATGCCGGACCGGATGTCGAGCCGGTCCCCGTACCGCTGGCGTGCAGATTCGATGTCGCTCGCATACCGGTCATAGTTGAAAAAGCCAAAACTTGCGTCCCACGGCTCCAGGTACAGGTGCTCGGTAAAACAAACCCCGTCCAGTCCCCGCCGGATGGCCGCGCGGCATATGGCATCGATGGTATCGTGGCCATCGAGAGAGTGCTTGGAGTGGACGTGGCTGTCAAAGACGTTCAAAGTGCGAATTTCCTCGATGAACCTGCTGATGCGGGTTCCGGCTGGGAGATCAGATTGCCTTGCCAATGAACCTCGCTGCGCGTCCGGCGATTCCATCGCCAGATCAAGCCTGCCGGATACCCGGCCATCTTGGCCAGGTCGCCGGTGACGCGGATTACGGGCACCCACGGCGCTGCCTGCAATTTTTGAACGAGGCTCAAATCGTCCGCGCGTGCCAGTCGCCGCCATCCGGTCAAGAACATCGCCGGTATGGTGCCCAGGTAGAGCGCCAGCCACCAGGGGCCCAACAATGCGGCAAGGGCAACGATACAGGGCACGGCGACCAGGTACGTGCCATAACGCACGGCGTGTCGCTTGCGGAATAGGTCAGCCTTGCCGTCGCCCCGTGCGTAGCGGTAGTATTGGGTGAAAAAAGCGCGCAGGCTGGAACGCGGCCGGAAATGGACAATCGCCTCCGGTGCAAAATGGAACGGCCCGTGCTGGTCGCGCAGTTGAAAGTCGTAGATCAGGTCCTCGCAATAGTCGAGCCACTCAGGATACCCTCCGGCCGTCGCCCATGCGCTCTTGCGAAAGGCGACCGAGCGGCTGGAGGGTAGGAATTTTTCTGGGTCGATCTCTGATAGCTGGGGCAGTACCGTTGCACCCATCGCCGTTTCAAAGGTCGTCTGCGGGTCGGGGATGAAGAAACCGCCGACGGTCTGAGTTTTCGGGTCCTCGAACGGCTCGACGATCTTTTCTAGCCACAGCGGACTCAGGCGCACGCCTGCGTCGGTCACGGCGATGACATCGCCGGTGGCGGCTTCGATGGCCACATTACGGCCCGCAGAGATATTGGCGCCGACCCGCACCAGCAGACGAATCGGCACGGGGCTGTCTTTGGCAAAGTCTGAAATCCGAGCGACGGTGTCGTCGGTAGAGCCGCCATCGCAGATTACGACCTCATCGGGTGGGCGGGTCTGGGTGGTTAGGGAGTGCAGCAGACCACCAATGCTCTCCTGTTCATTCCAAACGGTGCTGATCACGGATACTTTTGATTTCGTCAAGGACATTTTGAAATTCCTCCTGATGTGCCAAACTCTGAGCGTCTCTCAAGTAACGTTTTGCCCCGTTCTCATCATTGGAGCCCAAGGCCGCCCGCGCCAGTGCGACAAGGATTTGCGCTTCTCCGTGCGGATGGCTGGCTTTTCGCGCGTGAATCAATGCTTCGTTAAGGACCTGTGCAGCCCGGTCTACGGCACCCTGGTCCAGATGGATAAATCCGATCAACCGTCCGATAACGGCCAGGCCGAAAGCGTCGGAACCGTTCATCTCGCGGGCGCGGGCAAGAAGGTCCAATGCTTCCTGGTATTGGCTTTTCCGCGCTGGTACGCGGCTGAGCGCCCACAGTGCTTGTGCGTGTCTTCGCGTGTTGGCCGAACTTTTGTGCGGAGCGAGCGATTCCATGATGTCCACTGCCTGACGGTAGTGTTCCTCCGCCGCATCCCAGTCGTTCTGTGCACGTCCGGCAATGTCGCCGAGTGCCACCAGGGCTGAGGCCGCGTTAGCCGGTTCGCCAAGACTTTCCCACAGGGCTTTACTTCTGGATGCGTAGATCGTGGCTTCCTGAGGCCGTCCGGCATATCGTAACTTTACCGCATATTGCAGGAAAAGCATTGCCTGAATTTCGTTATCTAGCGGATCAGTGATGTCGCGCTCCATTTGGAGAATGGATGTGTCGAGACTTTTGGCTTGTAATAACTCTTCCTCCAAGTCAGCCAGGAAATACGATAAAGGCTTTTGAAGCGCGCGCGCAACACTGAATAGTGATTCCACATCGACCTTGACAATGCCTCTTTCCCACTTTGATATTGCAATGTGCGAAGAAGAAATAAGTTTGCCCAGATCTCGGAGGGATAACTCGGCCTCTGCACGTGCTTGTTTGATCTGACGTCCGATTTGAGTTGCTATATGTTCATCCATGTAGTGCATGATACTATAAAACTCCTTGGAAGTCAACAGTTCCGATGGAATTATTAGCTTCCGATGGGTATTTTCTTGTGCAGAGAGCCAAAAGTAGGTGCATTTTCAGTATTTTGGATCGAAACTCGTGCGTCTGCTTCAGTTTGATCAAATAGCGAACTGTCCTCAGTGCTAGCTGTATCCTCAGCAGGATTGAAACTCGTTGCAATCACACAGTCTCTTAGGGTGCATCCGACGGTGCGGCTCTTGCAGTATCCGCGATCGGATCGAACTCGTTGCAACCGCACAGTCTCTTAGGGTGCATCCAACGGTGCGGTTCTTGCAGCATCCACAATCGGATCGAAGCCCATTGTCGCAGTTTGAGCGCTGGAGCAGGATGTCATCACGTTCGCGTTTTAGTATCCTCAACTGGATCGGACTCACTGCAACCATTCGCCAAGTGATGTTGTACAATGTGCCCTTTCGCCTTTCAGTATCCTCAGTCGGATCGAACTCACTGCAACCATAGTTCCCTTTACGCCAGTCGAATGGGGTATCCACTTTCAGTATCCACCATTGGATCGAACTCGTTGCAACCTCAAAATCTCCGGTATATTGATCCAGGAGATGATTCTTGCAGTATCCGCGATCGGATCGAACTCGTTGCAGCAATCGCATTTGTTGCCCGGTAGATGCCGCCATTGTGCTTGCAGTATCCGCGATCGGATCGAACTTGTTGCAACCCCCACGTAACCTGCCAAAAATCAGTCTTAAAAGCAATTGGGAGGGCATTTTGTGCCGTGAAAAAATTCTCTTGTGCCATATCTTGATCTAAATCAATCATTTTCTAACCACTCGCGTCGCAAATCGTTTTCTGTACTCAAAACCCCTCGATTTGTTCCTACGCATCTGTATCTAACTATTGCTGATTTGTGACTATTCTGTTCCCATTGTCACCGTGTACCACCCGTGCCCCCGCACCGCGTTTTTCCCTACGTGCGTGAACTGCCCCCATGCCAACCAATCCAAAAATGGAGACCAGTCATCCGCCTCCAACATGACGCTGCCCAGCAGACCAGACGTGGGGAACTGGGTTTTACGGCGCGAGGAGTAACTGCGCAGCTCGTGCCACGTCATGTGATTTTCGACCACGCGTACCTGCCCAGCGGCCGTGATCAGACTCTTAGGGTCGTTAAAGCGCAGCGGTGTGTTGGAAAAGTCGCGGCTCAACGATTCCAGCCGCGTCATCAACCGCTGAAAGAGGGGTTGAAAACGAAACATCCCCGGCTTGA
>JAAEPW010001084.1 GCA_024232355.1 Chloroflexota bacterium
AAACAATTCCAGTGTAGCGCCACAAGAGGGGCAAGCCGTCGCATCCTCGCCGACAGCAGCCCCACATTCGGTACAAAGCGCTTGCTCGCACGATGGACACTCGTCCATACCTGCTGCTATCTGGGTCCCGCAACGGGGGCAGCGGCCGGATGCTGCCTGGGGCTGCGCGTTCATTGGGTCCATCTCGTCTCTCCTTGTTCCCCTGGTGTCAAGTTGCACGCTCAAAATCCACGTCTTTTAGCGCGTTCTCATCTGCATACGCGACTGCTTTTTCTCTACTCTCAAACGTCCTCACGATATCAAATTCGCGCCACACCTCTTCGCCCCCCACCTCTACTTGAATGACGCGCCTTTGAACCTTGCCTGCGTCGGGAGGGCATACGTCCAACAAGCATATCCTCTCTATGTCCATCTCGCGGCACTTTTCACAAGTGCTGGGGCCTCTCTTGCAGTGTGCGAGGCGCAACTTTCTGATGATATAGCGTGACATACGGCCTACCCTCAATATAGCGTTGACCTGATTGGGAACACAGTCTGGTGAATTTCAGTATAGGCGGATTTGCCAAAAAGTCAAAATTTTTTACCTGCGCCAAATAGCCCAAACTCAAAAGAACGAGTATAATGACTCTAGTTCCTCGATCTGCTGGGGGCCAAGATCGAGCCAGGAGGACTGAAATGACACTCTCGACCCGTTTTGAA
>JAAEPW010001085.1 GCA_024232355.1 Chloroflexota bacterium
CTAGGCAGAGGCGGTGGGGCGAAATCTAAGGCTACTAGTGTTGGATTACGGCCGACAGGGGGAGCCACGGTCGCTAGGCGACGCTTGGTGCGGTCACTATCATAGTGGGCGGAGCTACGCCCAGTTGTACAATCCGCTCGCTGACCTTTCATTCAGCTCTGTTAGCGAGCTGCATGCGGGTGCGCTAGTTGCTGTGGACCTTGCAGTTGTTGCAATCCCTTGCTCGCCCCAGTCCGGCACGCAAATTTTCCGCAGCGACAGTCCCCTTCAAGCGCTTCCTCCTGGGCTTGCTCCCGGGTTAGCTCCATCAGCACAGCATCTCATTGCTCCTGAATCCTCTTCGCCGAGCGCCGGTCCGTTCTGGTCTACTATCTACACTCATCATAACTGCACTTTACCGGTCAGTTACTAGCGCTTTGGCTTCTGGGTTGCACTCTTTTTGGTGACCTGAGAGTTTCAGGCCTGCGCGTTATTGCGTGTCTTTAGGGCTCAGCCCAGGTGTTTGCCTTTTTTCTGCCTGAGCTTTCTGGGGCCAGGTGTACTTTGCAGTATCTCGTGCATCTGCGTTTTAGCATTCACTTAGCATGGACGATTCCTTTCCGGAAGGTGAGCCGCTGGCTCACCAAGACGATCTCGAAAACGAGGAGACGGAAATGCAGGCGGCAGCCAGTGAGCACCTAGCTCCTGGCCTGACAAGTTTCCTCACGTCCGACCAATTCTTGCGGCACCTGGTCGGCTTTGTCAACGAACATCAGGCCGACCCCGATCAGCCCTGCGCTAGCCGGCAGCCTCAGCTGGACCCGGCACATTCCATTTTCGCGAGGCAGTTCTCCGTCGGACTGCCAGGTGCCGTCGCGCAGCAGGGGCCCGGCGCCCCCGCGCTCCATCCCGATGCCACAAAGTCTGGAGCTGGGCTCGCGCGGATGCAGTCCACATCTGCTCAGCAGGCGGCTGCCCAGCCAGGCGCCTCGCCCGTCTCGTTGGAGACGCAGTGCGCGGCCTTCTTCCGCTCTCTGCAGGCAGCGCAGCAAACCCGGGCACAGCAGGCGGCACCGGCCGTGGCTGTCAACAACCTGTCCGACATCTCGGAGCCATCGCCGCCCGCCGACCAAAGGAGAGCCGCCCGCACCGCCAACACGGACGACTCCTGGCGGGCCCCCTCCTTCAAGGACCTGCTCGAATGCACCTGGAAAAGCCCCGATTCGGTGAATCGGCGCCACTACGTCGCGCTGGCCTGCATCGTCCGCCAACTGGATGCCTTCAGGCGGGCTTCGCTGGATGCAGAAGTGCCGGTCGACACGCGGCACGCCTACAATGAGATTCTGCGTGGGCTGCACCACGAGATGGATCTCATCAGGATCGCAGAGACGCACGATTCCGGCTGGGGGATCATGCGGGAGATGGAGAACCAGCCGGAAACGAACGATCCGGACCTGCAGAAGTCGCTCGTGAGGGCGGAGGGCCGCCTGAAGAGGAAGCAGAAGGAGTTGGCGGGGCGCGGCACCAAGGCGCCCTTTCGCGGGCACGGCGGAGGCGGTGCCGTCCTCCGCACTCCTCAGGCTGCCTATCCGCAGCTACACTGGCCTGCCGGCGCCGTCCCACAGTGCCCCGCTCAGGGACTCCAGTACGGCCTCCAGTTCACTCCCTATGGGCCGCCCACGCCCTACGCTGTACTGCCTTCCCGAGGTACCAGTCCCCGGGACTCGGCTGCTTCCTGTGCGGCGACAAGTTGCACTTTCAGAAGAACTGCCCACAGAAGCCCAAGGACGCCTCTAGATGATGACAACGCTTCTCTACAAGGCAGTAAGAAAAAATTTACTTTCTTTGATGATGGTTCTGCTTTAAGTGAGTCCGATACCCTGTATGCATGGTGTGCTGAGAATTTAGACGGGTTGGAGACGGTTACAGTGAAAGGCTCTTTGGCCAGACACTACCCTAAGTGGGCCTCAGTCACTTCAGACCCCTCCATTCTAAAGATAATCAAAATGGGCCTTCTACCAGAATTCACTTCTTACCCTCCCCCGTTTTCAGCCAAAAACAACACCTCTGCTCTTTCAGCTCCAAATTTCGTCTTGAAATCGGTAGTCGAGTTACTTCACAACGGTTTTGCGAAGCTATCAAAATCTCCACCCAGAGTTGTCAATCCTTTCACCATCTCCACCCAGCCTAACGGAAAACAACATCTTATAGCAGACTTAAAGCACCTTAACCTCTTTCTGAAGCCACAAAAGTTCAAATTAGACGACATCAAAGCTGCCTTACCAGCACTTAGATGTACAGAGTTCCTTTTCTCCTTCGATTTCTCCAAGGCATACTACCATATTGACCTTGATCCCTCAGTGCAGGAGTTGTTCGGCTTCTCTTTCAGCTACAAGGGCCAGAAGTATTTTGGCCACTTCACGGTGGCCCCATTTGGCCTGAGCACGTTACCATGGCAATTCACTAAACTCATGAAACCTTTTGTATCTAAGTGGCGAAAAGCCGGTTGTCACATTTTTCTTTACCTAGACGACGGTCTGGGAGCTTGCCTTTCTTTAGAGGAAGCTCGGTTTTTTGCAGCTCTGGTAAGGGCAGACCTCTCAGAGGCCGGCATCACTGAGCAGTCGCTCAAATGCAACTGGGACCCGTGCAAGAGCCTACTTTGGCTCGGAATTTTAATCGATCTCCTAAAAAGAATCCTTAAGATTCCGGAATCAAAAAGGGAGAGGGCGCAAAACGCACTCTCAGCCTTACTTTCGTCACGAAAAATTACCGCTAGAAGCCTACTGAAATTCGCAGGCTTGGTTACCTCAATGCACGTGGTCATTGGCAGGAAAGCCTACATAAAGACGAAACCCCTGTTCTCAGAGGTTACCAGTAAAGTGCGCCGTAAGTCAGACTGGGACAAACCCTTTCTGCCGGCACAGTATACGCTCACCTGTTTGGCGTTCTGGGCATCCGAGTTGCCCCACATGTCGCTGGAAACGGGGATAGACGAGCCCACCACTAAGACCCTGATCTTTTCGGACGCTAGTGGCGTCGCGGGCGCGGCTTTCTTGCACGCGGAGAATTTCGACACGGTTTCACTGGCAGCAGACCTGTCGGCCCTACAGAAATCGGGCCCCGCGGATTGGAGTCGGTCGATGTCCAACATGTTCTTCCAGGCTTGGACTGAAACAGAACAGCGATCCAGCTCCACTTGGAGGGAGGTAAAGACCATTGAGGCGGGCTTGAGGGCTTTCTCGAATAGGCTCGCAGGTTCTTCAGTTTTATGGTTTTCAGACAGCGCCCCAGGCGTGTCCGTGGTTAGGAAAGGATCCATGAAGCTGGACCTTAATCCCTTAGCGGCTAGCATTGCTAGAACTTGCGCTTCGTACAACATAGATCTCACCGTTCAGTGGTTGCGTAGAGATCGGAACAAGGTAGCCGACGCTCTCTCCAGGTTCGTTGACCTAGATGACTGGGGGGTCACCGATGATTTCTTTAAGTTGTTGCAGTCTATGTTTGGCGTCTGTTCGGTGGACAGGTTCGCGAATGAAAAGAATAAGAAGTTACCACGCTTTAACAGCCGTTTCTCTTGCCCCGGCTCAGAGGCCATCGATGCATTCTCGCAAAACTGGCAAGGCGAATTCAACTGGTTGGCGCCGCCGCGTCATCTCATTCCGCGAGTTCTGGCTCATCTGCAGAAGTGTAAGGCGAGAGGTATTCTTGTTCTCCCCGCCTGGCCATCTTCTCGGTTCTGGCCCTTTTTGTTTACCTGGAAAGGGGCTGCTCCATTTGTTAAAACCTGGCGGGAATTCCAGAAGGGCTCTAGATTCCTAGTGAACGGGCTACAACCTGGTTCTTGTTTCACCAGAGAAGGTTTCAAGGGATCCCTCCTCGCAGTCCACTTGGACGCCAGCTCTTAGGCACACGCCCCCCTTTCACTGGGCTTCGTTCCTCTAGTTCTTTCTTGCTCTTAAAG
>JAAEPW010001086.1 GCA_024232355.1 Chloroflexota bacterium
AAGACCCAAACTTACTGCATTACACTGAGGGTCTGTCGATCTTGCCTAAGGCCTCTGAGGAACTGGGCGCAGCCGCCAGGCTCGTCTCTCTCGGCCGTCAGAATTTCTCTGCCTGGTTGGTGCCAGTCCTTGTTTCAGGCTGCCGCTTCTCAGTCCAGGTTCCAGGAGCGTGATTCGAGGATGGCGGAGCCTCACGGAATGCTGTGGGACGATCGGGCCAACTGGAAACCTGCTCGCGCAGTGTGGCATCCAGGCGAAAGAGCCAGCCACAAGAACCCTGATGGTCGCTGATGCTGAGACCACCGATATCCGATGCGAGGCAGACACGCCAAGAGCCCGAACACTGCGGGTCACTATTCAGTGTCCCCTAGCTCCAACTTGAGTGGGGGGGGAGATGTGGTGTTCGGTGCTGTGTTGGTAGTGTTTGGCCCTTGTATATAAGTCTGCGATACAATGTCTTGTATATTATGCTGATTTCCAGTCATGGTGCTACCGGGTGGCTAGCGGTGTTTTTGCGATAGCCATATTCATTCTCTTGCCTTTCTCGTGCTGCCGTTAGGTCGTCTGTAAACATCTCTCTCCGGCCTACTCGCACGGCACGCATCAACACTCCAGTGGCGACGCGTTTCTACTCGCTAGCCATCCCCTACCTTTACGTGT
>JAAEPW010001087.1 GCA_024232355.1 Chloroflexota bacterium
AAACCAAAAGCAACCCATCACTGACCGGCAGGCCCAGTTTGGGGTTGTTGTAGAACCCGGATGCCATCTTTAGGACATAATGGTCGTCGCCAGATACAAAACCATACTTTATGTGAACATCACCTGGAGGTTCGTCAAAATGCAAGAACCCAACTGGCGGCACGATCACCTTGTCTTCAGAATAGAGCACAAACCCGGCCTCGATCTCCCGGATCAGTTGCGGAATATCTAGCAGGCGCTTGATCTCATCGAGTTTGAGTACAGTTGTCACCGGCACACCTCCCATTACAAGTGGCGAATGATAGAGCGCCACGGCTAATGCGTCCACACCTCACAAACAAGAAAACTCAGATCAACCTGTCAGCGCAAGTATGACGCGCCATTGACGTCAACCACCGCACCCGTGAGCCACTCGGAGCCGGGAGCAGCAAGAAACAGCACAGCGTGAGCAATTTCTTCTGGGGCAGCCACTCGCCCCAAAGGACTCTGATTACGAATCCCGTCGCCCCGGGAACCGGTCAAGCTTTCAGACGTCATGTCGGTTTGTACAAAGCCCGGTGCAACGGCAGTGACCAGGATGTTG
>JAAEPW010001088.1 GCA_024232355.1 Chloroflexota bacterium
AACCGACAAGGGAGCAATAATCGACGTGTGGTGTCGCCGAAGGAATCCAATAAGACCAGAAAAGGCCAGATCCTCCCCCCCGGGGGGGGGGGGCATCCGTGTGATGTTTCTTGCCCGGTGTTTTAAGGGCGGCATTCGATCATTCGATTGGGTGGACCATGTCACCATGATTTGCCACGTGCTCATAAGCCTCGTGTTTTCTTCCTGTCTGGACGGCTTGTGACCCAATATTGTGCCAGTTGGACCCCAAGAGCACTGCACAACGGAGCATGTCAGGTAGGGTAACGGAACACCGGAATAATCCCACGAGACTGCAGGCACAACAACCCCTTGGCCCTTTTCATTCTAACACCAGAATCCCATAGTGAAAAAGAGATCTCTGGGCGCCCCGCGCGGACGGAACGTGAGGAGTATTGTGGGGAAACCGCGCCGATGTATTTGGCCTTGTTTTGGTGCGCCCAATGGTCAACCAATCCCACGAGATTGCATCCAGCACGCCACGTGGGTGGACTGATCAGCCCTTTCTTAGTAATACCAGAAGCCCATAGGTACCCGGGAGAGTGACATTCCCGGATTCCGCCGGGAATCGACTCCCGGGGTAAAAACATCCGAAAGTCCTCCGGGACGTTCCCGCTAAAGTCGCTCCTAAAGCAGCAGCGGCGCATCGACCCCTTGGCCCACAATTGATTCCAAGGCTCGAACCGCGGAAATCTGGCGGTTTGCACTCGCACGGCGGAATGGGTTTTCGCAAACACCGGTGTTCAGGTGCGGTGCAAGATGGATGTGGCATACGGCACCCCATTCAATTAATGTGCACCCTAGACATTGTTTTCTGCACCGTTGCTTTGCCGTTTGCCCACCTCTAGATGCCAAAGATGGCATGCTCGGGGGCCATGACTGAAACACACCCAATTCACCCTTGGATGAATACTGTAGTGGCTGTTAATTTCGCGGCATCTTAATTTCGCTATTTTCGCGGTTTGGCCATACCGTGAAATTAAGATCGAAGAACCGCACGGCTAAACCCCAAACCGTGAAATTAAGATCTTAATACCGCATGAGCAAAAACAAGAAATGACCAAAACATGACCAGAAATGACCTAAAATGACCAAAGAACGACCGAAAAAGACCGAAACAAATGACCAAGACCAAAACCGTGAAATTAAGATCTTAAGACCGCACGGCAAAACCTCAAACCGTGAACTTACTTACCGTGAAATTAACAGCCACTACAGTACCCTGCTTGCGGTGGAAATTACCACCAGGCCTTAATGTTGATTGAAAAGCAAGGTGTTACTGGACTTGTACGTTGCAGTTTTCCGGCAACCTTCAAGTCAACTGCCGTTTACCAGAACAGGTGCCGCAATATGCACCCATGCCAATATGCAAAGATCAGCCGACTTCGGCCACAAAATGCAGCAGCCCGCCGGCACCCCCTATGTCGGGGCATTTACACCGACGTGCAGCAGAAACCTATGACATGCAATACCGTTCTTCACTACATAAATGGACGCAGCAGCCGAAGATTGGCGCCAGAGTGGGCCAGCTATAAGAAGACAGTCGAAATGCACACACACGAGAGAAGCACAAAATGGTCGATCATGGAGGATTGATCTGTGGATCAGTATAATACTTAAAATATGACTTTATTACAGATGCCTCCGAAGAAGGCCAGGGTCAACCCACGCGAGCCCCAGTGGTGGTGGCGATCCCTCCAGATGGAGCCTCGGTATGCAGACTTCGGCCGTCCCCGGCAGGCTCCAGGTCCAACTCTGAACCTTCCTCCCGGTCCCGACTACTCCACGCCCATCGACATCTGGCTCATCATCATGGGGGACTTAATTCGGGAGATCGCGCTGCCTGGGACCAACGCCAATCGCCACAAGAAGGGGCGGCCCCCGGTCACAGAGGAGGACATCAGGCGTTACATTTGCTTCCTGGATGTCTGATGCGTCGACAGGAAGCCTGAGTTGAAGCACTATTTCATGGGCAAGGGCAACATAATGTACTCCTGGCTCGGCTGCCCCTACGCCAGGCATTTGCCTCTGACCATCGAAGTTCTTGTCATTGTGGGTGTTTAGTCAAGAAATCCGCTCGCAATTCGATTTTTGCTCTGGGTTCCAGCAAAGTCTCATGAATTTGTGTCATTCTTCACGACAAAAAATCGACTTTTGGGAGCGGCAGTTGTTCTGTGTTGGGTTCGGGACAGCGAACTGATGTGACTGATTTGGTTCACGAAATTTTAAATTCCAGCGGCACTACCAGGTATCTCATGGAGGGCACGAGCCTGCAGGGGAGCATGGAGGAACGATTCTGGGATCTTCACACCACAGTTAAGCTTGACCACCGCGAGGCAGCCAGGTGGCTGTCCGACAGGTTTCGGGGCCTAGTGAAAGGGCGCCTGGACCACAGTGGACGAAAGGCTGTTTCCTGGCTTCTGGCGAACCCCGTTCCCCCTCACGCTGTTGCCGAAGAAGCCACACGGTGACAAGGGCCTGAACATCTGGATCCTCGCCCTTGCAGCCTAAGGGCCCCGGTCACCGTCGAAAACCTCTGGTCTGCTATGTCCTGCGGCAGTTTGGAGCCCAGGTGAACGAGGACATTCTCGTAGCCCTCCACGTCGCCGTCAGTGTCCCCGTGCTCGTCCAGGATGAAATCCAGGATGTAGTCAGGGCAGCCGGGCCCCCCCAGCATGAGGGCCGGCACCCATTCATGTTGCACATAAAAGCAAGCTGGGCTCCGCAGCTGGCTGAGGTCTTGCGGCGAAAGACCCCAAATCAGGGCGACTGTGCATGCCTACAACACAGGACACCGGCATCGTAATGTTGGCCTTCCATGACGCCACGAAGCACATCTACTTCCTCACGAACATGCACGGTGCCGCCACCGTGGGCGCCGAGCCCGACGCGCTCCGGTTTGTCAGCCAGCGTGCCCAGCGGCGAGCGGAGCAGCCGAACCTGGACCCGGAGCTGGAGAGATACATCGCGGGCCCCATTTGGAGGCAGGACTGGCTGGGGGGCTCTCGCGCCGTGGACGGCACAAACAGGGACGGCTTCACCCACGAGTTCGACAGGCGGATGGCATCTTGGAAGAGGGCCTACCGTAGCCACATCATCTGCGCCGTCGCCCTCCCGCAAGTGAGTGCCCTGCACAACATGCATCACGCTTCCAAGGCGTTGCCTCGGCAGGAGCAGCTGCACATGATTCGAGATTGCTGCTTCGCGCTTTTCCCTCCTCGGGCACCAACTCCGCGGTTGCTGCCACCCACGCGGGAAGGGGGTTGCCGAGTCCCGCGTCTCCCGGTCAACGTGAACGACTACGAGGAGAACTTCCACCGGCCGCTTCCCTGGGACATACATCCCGAAAAGAGCACGACGGTGCCAGTTATCAGGATGCCGCGCGGCAACGAACAAGAAGACGCCCTCCATGTGCGACACATGCCGCGTCAACCTGCACCCCTCGGCGTGCTTCAAGCTGTTCGATCATCTGGGACAAATGCACAGCCAGTCCAGTCATGAGCCTCGCCTGTGAGCAGTGGGCATGGCGTCGGTGCATTCGGTTTAGGTGCACGATGGGATAACATCGTTGACTTTAGCCGCAATCTGAGGTCGATGATTCAAGGTCAGGTGTCCGGTGAAATTATGGGATGCACTGCACCTTAGGTGTACCGCATGGCTGCTGTGGCTGAGCTGAATCAAGGGAGTGCATCGTCATGGCCTTCATTTGCACCAATTAATGCGGCAGGCAATGCATGCATAGGACGCTAATGATCTTTCGACGACAAATTTCGTCGGTAATGAATGCGGGTATATCGCTGAAACGCATGTTGCCGCGGTCTACTGACCGAATATATTGCTGTACTGAGTGCATATATGCATTTGAAATCGCGACGTAATCATCACTCTGAGTGCATGGCTCGCTCCTAAAGTCCAACTTCGTGATCAGCCAATGCGTAAGCACGACCATCAACGTCGATGCACAATGTTTTTGGCCAGCAAAGCAGGCGTAAGCTGCCCAGAAATGCATTTTCCCCCAATAAGTTCAACGGAAATTTGCTGTATAGCTGTATCGCTCTGGCGGTGGCATTTAAATGCCACCAGTCGACTGCCCCGATCGCACTTTCAGTATTTCTAAGCCAGCCGGGTAACCCGCCTAGTTTCGAACAACTCCTGTCCAAATCCCATCTGCGTCGGCCAGAGAATCTGAGAAAACGCCACAATCGCAAACCAGCGGGGGTGGTGGTGGTGACGGCGGGTGGTGGGCCGCGGCGGTGGAAGTGGGGGGGGGGGGGGGCGGGGGCAGACATCTAGCCATCACGACAACATATGGCACGCCAAGAAGCCACCCAAACGACCGCGACCAGCAGAGTACACGCTGCACCTCGCGGTGGCAATTCGCAGAAGCCCCCAGAATGCTGAATTCTGTTTAGACAGCTGATTTGGCCCCGCAACTGGATGGAGGGGTCGGGAGTGTGTCTGCAATTGGATGGATGTGTCGAAATCCGGTGCGAAAAACAAAGAGAACAACCGACAAGGGAGCAATAATCGACGTGTGGTGTCGCCCTTCACGACTACGACGTGGGGTGTGCGCGTACACATAATGACATCGATATCTCGTTTTGTTTTAATATTTTATATGTTTTCATTTTCAATAATTATTTATAATAACCTTGT
>JAAEPW010001089.1 GCA_024232355.1 Chloroflexota bacterium
AAGCAGATAACAACGCAGACGGCCTTTGTTCCTTGATAGGTATAAACTTAAGAGATACGTCCTCAGCCTCCCACAGGTTCAGAGACGGTTTTATCCGCAAAGTAGTCAAATAATCAGAGTAACTTTACCAGGTATGTATAGTCTGTAACCTGCGGGAGGCTTAAGTTTACACTTATGTACTGGGTATATAAGCGATGGCTAAGAACAATACCTTAATACTACTAATGGGACGAAGATCCTGTTACGGGCCAAATTAAATGAGTCAGGATTGGCCGGGAAAAATGAGCCAAACAAGGAAAAAAAAAGAGGTCCTGGGAAGGACCTCTGGAAAAGAGAAGGGCGGGGAAGATCAGGCGAGGGGAGGCTGGAGGTCATTGAGAGCCCGCTTGAGGTCAGATTCATCGAGCACCTCTTTTTGCTCCATCATACCCAGTAAGAGAGAGATACGACAAAGATTGTTGATCTGACGGGCGATGCCTTTGGACTGTTCATGTACGGCGTTGAGAAAAGCATCGCTGAAGATAGTCCGCTGACAACCGGCCACAAGCAGATGGTGCTTGATGTAGGCGATGGTGGTCTCCAAGTCGAAAGGGGAGAGGTGAAAAGAGACACCAATGCGCTGACGGAGGGCGTCAAAGGGAGCAAAGCGGAGTTTGAGAGCCAGGTCAGGTTGACCGAGGAGGATGAGAATGAGGCGGGAGGCAGAGTCCATCTCGGCGTTGAGCAAGAAGCGAAGTTGCTCGAAGAGGTCAGAGGGGAGTTGGTGAGCTTCATCAACGATGAGAATGGGACAACGGCCCTGACGGAAGGCGTCGTTGAGAGTATCACGGAGTTGTGGCAGCATCTTGCTGAAGGAGTAAGCGGGTACAACCTGAAGGCCAAGCAGGATTTGACGATAGAGGGAGGAAGTGTTGAGATGGGGATTGGAAAGATAGATGACCGGAAAGAGTTGGTGGTCAAGGGGGTGGGTGAAAGCCCGCAGAGCGGTAGACTTGCCGACACCGACATCGCCGGTGATCAGGGCGGGTAAGTGCTCGCTCAGGGAGAAGGAGAGCCGTGCCTGGAGTTCCAGAAAAGAACGGCTCTGGAAAAGATGGTCGCTGTCGATGGCGCGGGAGAAGGGGGTCACTTGAAAAGTGTAGTAGGTATTAAGCTGTGACACAGGTCACCTCCGGGTCATCAAGATCATCCTGGTCATGCTCGGACAATTGGGAAAACTGGAGCGGTGGAAATTGTTGATCAAGCAGGCGATCGCGTTCGGCCCGTAGCAGGGCCAGATAATCGAGAGCGGGGTCGGCTGGGGGTGACTGAGGAGTGGGGTCGGGGTCGACGCCGGCCTGAGTAGTGCGGGTCAGTTGTTCCAGTTCAGCATCTTGCAGATAGGTTTGATTGTGCCAGATTTCCAGATGGGACAGATCAAAGGGGTCGAAACGGATTTCGATTTTCTGGCGACGCAAGAAAGCGGGGACACGGTAGCGGTTGCCCTGAAAAGAGATAGTGGCCGTTTTGGTCACGGTGCGAATGGCCCGATGGAGGAAAGCCTGGCGCAATTCGGCTGGGTTGACCGGACGGATGGTGGAGGCGGAGTCTTGCCGGAAACGTTCGAGGGGAGACTGACCGGTTTCAGCGTGGAGTTTGCGATGGTAGACCACTTCCAGCCAGGCCATAAACGATTCGTTGAGTAGGGCCAGGGTGGTGACATGGGACTGGTTGAGTTCAGGTTGAAAATCAGACTGGACGAAACTGAAGAAACGTTCAATCTTGCCCTTGCCTTCGGGGGCATAGGGCCGGGCCAGGATACGCTTGACGCCCATGGTGGCGCAGGCGGTATTGAGTTGTTTGGAGCGGTAGACCGCCCCCTGGTCAACATAAATCGCCAGGGGGCGACCATAGCGTTTGAGGGCTCGATGGAAACAATCTTCTACCCGGGGTAGTTGTTCGTTCCAGTAGAAGCGGGCATGGGGCACCAGGCGGGTGAAATCGTCCAGAAAGGCGAACAAGAAGACCTGTCGCTGCCGGTCTGGGCGGGCCGGGTCGGGTAGCCAAGGACCATCCATAGCATCGCTCTGCCATAAATCACCAAAATGTTGCCGTTCAAAACGGCGATAGGGCTTGGCGCGTTGCTCGGTCAGCAGTTGGGCGGCGGTGGCCCCCCGTTGGGCCAGCTGACGACGCAAGGTGCGTTCGGCCAGTTGCTCTTCCGGCAGCGGTTGGGTCTGGTCCAACTCCAACATAGTGATGATGGAGCGAGCCGAGCGGTGAGGCTGGGCCCGTTTGAGAGCTTCGGCCCGCTCCAATGTTTCGGGGGAGATGGTCCGGGATTGACCACGATCACTGCGAGGCCGGGGTTTGAGACCATCGAAACCGTGCTGCCGGTATTGCTGCTCCCAACGACGCAGGGTGGAAACACCGACCCGTCGTCGTTTGGAGCCTGGGATGTCGTGCCATGCGGCTGCAATCTGGCGACGCAAGTCGGTCTTGCCCCCCGGCTGGTGTTCCTGGCGCAGCAAAGGTAAAATGAGGGAATAACGGAAGAGGGCCAATTCAGTGCGCTGGTCCTCAGTCTTGCTAAATTCGGTCATGGTAATACCTCCTGAATAAAATTTGTGTTTGTTTGACCTGTGACCAATATAACCGAAAACTCGGCCCAAAGCTAGAACTAAACTATGTTGGTAATGGGGGGGCGACTCACAAAACGAAACTCAACCGTTGCGGACAGATTGATTGAAGCGTCCAAAGGAGGGACAACCGGCCATTGTAAAGCTCAACAGAAGCCGAACAAAGGGCTATAGGCTATGATTATGGGCCAAATTGAGCCGTCAAAACGCTGCCAAGGCAGGTCGAATTAGCTGACCGGGGTATAGGGGGTCAGCCGGGGGGGAATATTCGGGTCAGGACAAACAGCCGGCGACTCAGAAGGGGGTGTTAGGTGTGCCGGGCAATCCCTCGTGCCAGAATATACGGGGCGTCAGCCCTCGACTTTGCAGCCAGTTCAACACAAAGGCCAATAAACTCTCAGCCGCAAAGTGCAAGCGGGCCTGACGGTTCTTGGTCCTGGCATACAATTGTTCAGCCCCCCACAAAAAGTGGTGAGCTTGTTCCAAACGTTGCCGCTGCTCCGAATTTCT
>JAAEPW010001090.1 GCA_024232355.1 Chloroflexota bacterium
CTCAATGGTCTCTCAGTCTGCGACGACAAAGCCAAGCCAAGAGAAGTAGCAGAAGATTCAGGAAATGGCGTCTGAGAAATGGACGGATCGGGAATCAACGTAGACGAGCCAGAACCGGGTTTGCCACCTGTAACTTTAGACATCAGTGAATTAAAAACTCTGGCTTTTTCTTCGTTTGTGGATTTCAATTTCTGTTCTAGTAAAGTCCGTTGTCTTTGTTCGATTTTAGCAGTGACATCTAGTTCAGTGATTTGTTTGGCCATTGTATGCACTTGTTCCTGTAACCTGGCTTCGACAGAAGTTTGGCTTTTATGAACGGAAGTCGTCTCCAATTCAGAAATTTTCTTTACAAGAGCCTCGATCCGTTCTTGCTGAATAAGCTCATAGTAGAGCTTGATGGCCTCTTGGAGAGATAAATAGGGGGTCTCTGTCTCGATGATTTCGCTCACCTCAACCATGCAACGGCCAAGGTTGAATGTACGCGCTAGTGGCTGGGCCATCTGCAACGTGAAACCCTGGTCGCCAAAGCGAATAAACTGGACCAGGTTAAAGTCCTGGGGTATTGTGTCCACCTGATCATTGACCGGCAGGGCTTGGACGATATAGTTGTCTTTTCTATCTGGTGTATAGTTCTCAAACGACAAGGTCGCCAGTCCAAAGCCGGGTTGCCGATCAACGACCTTGAGGCCACCCAGCGTTTTGGTGGAATCTATCTGGCCGAGGTCCAGGGTGCCAGCGGCCACAACCAGCGAGATGATGCCCGCCTGGCCGAGGTCAGCCAGGGTCGCCAGGGGGTTGTCCGCGCCGGGACTGTGGGCGGCGTCCAGGGCGGCTTTTTGTGGCGGGGTCAACTCATCCTCGTAATCGGGCAGGGCGCTCTGGGTGATAAAGGGGTTCGTCCCACTGGGCTCCTTTGCAGCCTGGATAGCATCCTTCTGAGCGTCGGTGAGAGCAACTCGGTCCAATTGTTTCCTGGTGACAAAGGGGTTCTGACCGTCGGGCGTGCCCTCGGCCTCCTCAATGGCTGCTTTGTCGTCCTTGCTCAAATAGTCATCTAGTTGCTGC
>JAAEPW010001091.1 GCA_024232355.1 Chloroflexota bacterium
ATTGAGGATGATGGTGAACCCGACGACGGTGGATGCAACGCCAACGACCGCCACGACGACAACGATGACTGCGTCGACGTCACAAGGAACCGCTGCCATCGCTGGTGCGCTAATGAGGATGCGATTTCCGGAGCCGTCCGCCTACTGGAGCGTCCCGGGCGATCAACCGAACTTCCGGACGTGGTGGACGACACTGGAGAACTACCTCTACTGGCTGGATCGCCATGCATCGCCGACGGACCCACTCACCGACGAGGACAAAAACCGGCTAGTTTATTCTTTACTAGGCCCGGAGGGAACCTCCCGTTTTGCTAGTAATCCAATGGCTAGTAGGATGGGTCAGGCCTCGTTTGCTGAGTTTTCTGAGGTGGTCAAAACGTTTTTCCAACCCCCAGTTAACCCCCTTCGTGCACATTTCGATTTCTTGTGCAGACATCAGCAGGAGGGTGAGACTGCTGCCGAATTTGTGGGTGCTTTACGGACTCTGCTGATCGATTGTGACATTAGAGATGCTGGGGAGTATCAGCGCTCGCTGGCTAAGCAACTTGTCTTGGGCTGCCACAGCAAAGACACCTTGC
>JAAEPW010001092.1 GCA_024232355.1 Chloroflexota bacterium
ACAGCAACGCTGCATCGGATTGGAAACGCAGATCGGACAGGATCACCCACATCACAATGCCTGCAATAAGCGTGATAGCGGTAAAACTGATCGCCAGACCTGTCGTACTGATCGCCTTGCGCACCGCTGCATTCAGATCTTGCAGGGCCACCATCTCGGCACGGATACGATCCATCATGTAAATTGAGTAGTCGATGCCGACACCTACCCCCACCGCAATAATCGGTACGGTGTTGATGTTGATCCCCATATGGGTCACACCCATGTAGGCGTAGGTCAGCGTAGTGGCGAAGAGCATCGCCATAAACATCATGGTGCCTGCTGCCAGGGACTGGTAGAAGAACATCACCATGAGGAAGATCAGGATAAATACCAGTGGCAGCACCCAAAGGTTGGTCTCATATGCGGCTTCGTTCATCGCAGCAGTTACCCCGATAGTACCGCCCGCCAAGCGAATTTTAAGACCTTCAACTTTGCCTTCGTTTGCGTTGATCCACTCTTTGGCTTGGTGAATAGCGCGGCGAATGGTTTCACCCTGATGATCCTTGTAATAGAACACCAGATTGGCGATACGCTCATCGGTATCAACGAATTCGTTTAAGGCACCTGGAATTGGGCTGGACA
>JAAEPW010001093.1 GCA_024232355.1 Chloroflexota bacterium
AAGAACGCGACTGTTGATTCGTCGGTAGCGACCGCGTTGGCGGGGTATGCCGACGCGCCAAACACCGCGGCCTCGGCGAACATCTGCCCCGCTCGGATATGATGCAACGTGTATTCTTTGCCATCGGGCGACGCTTTGTAGATGCGGACCGTGCCGTCGAGCAGGACATAGAATCCGGACGCCGGGTCGCCCTGCCAGAACAGCGTTTCGTTTTTGGCGACGGATCGGATGAGTGTGATAGCAGCGAGACTTTCGAGTTCGGCGGGATCGAGATCTCGACACAGCTGACAATTGTGCAACAACTCAGATGTATTTGTTCCTTTTGGCGTTTTCATTGAGTCATGGTAGTGGGTTTGATAGTGAATGCGCAAGTTTGTGTTGGGTCTTGTCTAGGTTCTTGTAGGGCAGAACCCCTTGGCGGTTCTGCCTGGTGCCCCAATCGCCGTGTCCCGCTCCACGCGGGATTGCGTTGGGATTGGGTCTTGTGGGGCGGACACGCCCTCGGACCCGCCATTCTTGGATCTTGATGCGTGACGTACGATAGTCCCGCCCACAGTAATTCCGGGCCTACTCCCTCTTACGCCCCGAACCCTGCGTGATGTCCCAACCCATGTGCTCAGACAGAGAGCGAACCGTCTCGTCGATTTGGTCGGGAGAGATACCAGCCCTCCTTGCTGCCTGTTGAATGTGATCGCGCGGTATGGGTTCGGTTGGATCCCTGTAGGGACCGTACGTTTCCAAGACAAGTGAGAATAGCCTTTGACCGAACGCCGAGTGTTCCGATCCCACAATAGAAGCAGCGAATCCCTCAGTCCGACATCGACTGGAGATCAGTTGCATAGTAGTCTCACTCGGCCACCCAGCATATAATTCCTCAAGGGCTGCCTCACGTACTTTCGATGATGACTCTTGAACGGCACGTTCGGTCAGCAGAGCCTCCACAGCGTCATCTCTCCAGTAATGGGAAAGCTCTCTTAGCGCTGCACGCCTTGGTGTCTCATCGACATCCCGGATGGCTATGGCCGTGATGAGATCACGCGTAGTCTCGTCCGGCCAATGCTTGGCCAATGCTACAATCGCGTCCCACCGGAGCTCGCTCGAGTCTGAGTTCAGGAAGTCATGGATCACGGCCCTGTCATCACAAACCACGGCAACTAGTTGCGGCCAATAGAGCTTACCTGAGTTCGTCAGTTTCTCAGTCACATCCATCGCAACTTTCGCGAATTTGTGGCCCGATGGCCACGCTCCGCCGAGCCCACTCGCAGCACGAAGTACTGCTGTAATCTCCTGGTGGCTGTCTCCGCGGTAGATTGCAATGACACCCTCAAGCAGCTTATCACTCACTGACTCAAGCTTGCTCCTATTTCGCACCTCACTCAAGCACCAAATAGCCAACGACAGGACAGGCAACGATGTTCTTCCGGCCTCCCTTTCCGATTCAGCGCTTGCGGCCAGATGCGCAATGATTTGGCCGACGAACTGCTCATCGATTTGTCCGCATATCAATTGCAGCACTTCTAGCCAATCGTCGTCGAGATAGTGCATGTCGAACAGATCAACCAACTCGCCTATCGTCATCTGCTGTGGCTGCTTATCGAACCGGCGGACGTATTCGGCTGCCGTCAAATACTCCAAAAACGTCCTGTGAACGAAACCGTAGATGTGCGGTCCGCGCAGGCACAGGATGTAGTTTCGCTCGCGCAACTGGCGGATCATGCGACGCGCTGCCTTTCTCGCTTCCGTCGCATTTGGCTGCCACTGTTCGTCCATTAGGAAGGCCTGGATCTCCTGCTCAAGATGGTCCTCCTGAATGACATTCCCTTTCAAGCCTCCCTCACCCGCCTGCATACGCATGGCTAGACGGCGCAGCAGGCCCTTCTTGTCGTCGGCGTTCAGGTAGCGGTCTTCCGACAGTTCCAAGTTGCGGTTTGCATCCCAGTGATGGCAGAGGACTTCGACTGCCTTTTCGTAGAATTTGGCGCGTTCGCGAGGCAGTTCCTCTTCGCGGGCGAGCAGGGCCATTATTGTCAATAACATGGGATTGCCAGCAAGGAGCTGGATTGGCTTCGATTGGCTCACGCTGCCCAGTACGCGCTCAATGCGCTGGTCGGCCTGTTGATTCTGGTGGGGGAAAGTGAGTGTAAACCAACCCCGGATGAAAGTCTCGATCTGTTCGTCATCCAAGTCTTGCAGACCGTAGTGGGCAAAACCGGCATTTCGCAACGTCTGCTCTCTATATCCTATCGGGCGTGAAGTAACAACGATGTGTGCTCTCGGGTAACGCTGAGCGAAGCCAGCAATTTCCTGCATGATCCGTTCACGTTCTCCTGCATCAAATACCTCGTCCAGCCCGTCAAACATCACCAAGGATGGACCATCTTCCAAGTAACCATTGACTGCATGCTGACCGAGAAACCAATTCTCGCTCTTGCCTATGTAGTCAACATATTCCAGAAAATTGTCACACTCATCACTCCGCCGCAGGGCGTAAAAGTCCCGCAACTCTATCAACAGAGGGAAGGCGTCCTTGAAACCGAGTGTCCAGGGGAGCGGTTCGCCAGATTCGCGATCCACGGGTGGCTCAATGATGCCAGTCAGTAGATAGCGCATCAACGTCGATTTGCCGGAGCCTGGATCGCCAGTCAGCACCAGTAAGCGACTGTCGTCCATGCCGATTATGTCTAACACCGGCTTGGGCGATTGGTTGACATAAGCAGTATGGAGTCTGTCGAATTGATGCTCATCTATCCCTTCGTCCGCCTTGCCACCCGTTTCGCGTCGCTCACCCTCCCTAAGGCGCTGGGCAATATCCTTGGGTATTGTGACCGGAGGTGGATTCTCGCGGACATTTTGCGCCACGAATACATCGCGAATAACCATCCGCCCAGGATCATCCGCAAAGGCGGGCATAAGGTTCGCCAGATCTACGGGAGAGAA
Source organism: Chloroflexota bacterium (assembly GCA_024232355.1). The sequence continues at coordinate 2,938 of JAAEPW010001093.1, forward strand.
CTTGGTCCGCATTCGCTGGGAGTACCTGTCCCGCCGCACCGGTACCTTGACGCCACCTTGCGCCTCTACTAGATCCTTCAATTGCTGCAGATTCTGGGCGTTGAGCAAATCGCGTAGCTCGTCGGAAAGGATGAGCCGTTTTGTGGCCTGGCGTCGAAAAGCAACTACGACGGCGTTCCAAAGCATATCGGATGGCAGGTCCAACCCGCCCACTTCCTTCCACCTAGAGCGAAGCACATCGGCTGACGGGTGATCCTCTTGGCCGGGCTCACGGACGAAGCACAGCAATTCCTCGGCAACTTCGGTGTCCTTGATGAACGCCTCGATTGAAGACTGGTATTCCTTAAGTTCCTCATCAGCGTATCCGTAGCCTTTGATGTTCTGCAACAGCATTTCCAGGCATGCGCCATAAGCTTGCTCCATGGCGTCCCTGTAGGCAAGCTCCAACCGCTCCTGCTCGCCCAACTCCTCCATCCATCCGAAGAAGGACTTCAGCTTGTCCTTAAGATAGTCCTTGCATGCATCCGTAATTAGCTCTCGTGCCAAGTTACCCAGGACGAGAATCAGAAGAGGAGTCGCTACGGGGTCCATATTCTAAGTCACTTTTCGAACATTGCTTATCGCGTTTCTCACCCAATGTTTGCTATCATACTCGTTCGGGCATAACATACCATGCGGCGTCCATCATGTCAAGAGTCGCACAGAAGATTGGGTGACCCGCCATTTAGGGGCCTCGCCCGATTGCCCACCGCAAAATCTGCAAAATCTGCAAAATCTGCAAAAACACTACCATTCCACCCTTGAATACGGAACCAACTGCTTTCACAAAAGGCATCGTCCTGAGCCTTGTGAAGGGCATCTCAAAAAACATGGCCGTCAGCCAAAAACAACTTATAGCCAATCGCCGCAACGCCGCTCGATCCACCGGGCCGAAGACCGAACAGGGTAAAGCGATCGCCAGCCGCAACGCCATCACCCACGGCCTCGCTACCCCCGATATCGTAATCAACTCGCCCAACCTCACCGAAAATGCACAACACTACGACCATCTGCTACAGTCCTTGTTCGATGAA
>JAAEPW010001094.1 GCA_024232355.1 Chloroflexota bacterium
ACGTGCAGCACGTCGGGTGCGGAGCCGAAAGCGACGACATGCACTGGGGGGATCGGGTGCTTGCACTCGCCGCCCGATATCACGCTCTCGTCGTACCATAATTGAACAATGGCGATCCTCAAGTCAAGTGCCCCACTAGTATCCAAAAACTCTTCCAGACAAAACGAAACTCTCCTCTGACTGACTCCTATCTCGATGAGCACTGTCGTGCCTCACACCAAACGATTCCGATTTACCACAATCGTCTTCTCTGCCGCCTGCGGCCCATGTGGCCTGGCTTCGGTCCCATCCATCATCAATACCCGTTCTCCAGATTCCGCTACATTGTAAATTGTCTGCCGCCCAACTCTATACTCTCATGCTAGATTGCTCACCGTACCCCACGTTCGATTCGTCGACAAGACTTTGACTGCAATTTTTGCTCGTTGACTACCCGCAATGTCCTTCCGTCGTGCTCCCACTGCTCACCTCCTTGTGCTTGTGTTTCTCAAATCCAATTATCGCACACCAGTGACCTGTGGGCAATTTGTCTATCTAGTTCTCAGTCACATGGGGGTGGTCGTTTGTCACTTGGATCTCCTCAATGTTAAAATAGTCTATAGTGAGGCATTATTATGGCCAAGTTCACGTGTTTGGCTAAAAATCACACAGCAGCTTGCATGGAGAAGCGAGGAGAGGTAGAATTGGCGGCATTGGAGGGTGTTATGAAAATTATGCTTCCGGCCAACTATGATGTCAATCTGCTACCACATTTGAAAGAACACCATGTCCACGAGGTCTATGGGAAACTGCCCTACGATGTTGTCGGCGGCGGGCGACCCACTTATATGAGCACTCCCTTGAGCCAACGAGCATTAGGCGAATACGTTGCCGCCGTTCATCACCAGGGTATCGAGTTCAACTATCTCTTGAACGCCGCATGTTTGGGTAATCAGGAATGGACTGGCGCTTTTCAAAAGCGATTGAACCGGCTTCTCGATTGGCTAACCGAAATCGAGGTCGATACCATCACAATAGTCCTGCCCTATCTCTTGCAGATCATCAAAAAACGATACCCTCATTTCAAGGTCAAGGTAGGCATTTATGCCCAGGTAGACACAGTCAAGCGGGCTCAATATTGGGAAGATCTGGGAGTCGACGGTATCAACTTGGAGTCGTTCTCTATCAACCGCGATTTCGAAAAGTTGGCCCGTATTCGTGAGACGGTGGGTTGCGAGCTAATTCTGATCGCCAATCATTTTTGCCAGCCCAACTGTCCTTTTCAGATCCAACACCAAAACGGTTTTGCCCATGCTTCCGGGACCAACCGTCGCTTTTTGATCGACTATCCCCTTTTACAATGCAACTTTCGGCGGCTCAGCGATCCCACGCGATTGATCTCGTCCGGCTGGATTCGTCCCCAGGATCTGCATCATTACGAAGCGATAGGGTATCACACCTTCAAGCTCATCGAACGCAACATCCCTTCTAAAGCGCTGCTCAAGCGAACCCAAGCGTACGCCCAACGCCAATTCGACGGTAACTTGGCCGAACTGCTCTTCTCTTGGGGATTCAAGAGCCATCCCCCACGTTTCAGTTGGTTCCACCTACTGCGCACCTTTGGCCCCAGGCATATCCGTCCAACGCAATACGGATTAGTAAAAAAGTTTCTGCAATTGCAGGGCATCTTTTTCACCCATACTCAAGAGCAACTGCCGGTCGTCATTGATTCCAGCGCCATCCCAGATGATTTCATCGAGCACTTTCAATCCGATGATTGTTGTGACCGTGATTGCGCGCAATGCGGCTATTGCACGCGCGTCGCCGAAAAGGCCATCCACATCGATCCAAATTTTTTGGACACCGTTCTGCCCTTGTACGCCGAGATCGAATCCATCTTGGTCAGCGGGGCATTCTGGGGTATGTGAATCACTCGTCACTTGCGACAAAAAAGCCCCCAGACCTGGCCGGTCCGGAGGTTTTTTAATCAAAGTCACAACATCTCACTAACCGAATTCAACCACCATCCGTAACCTACCCAATTGTAGCATATCACCTCCCCGCAAAAGATAGGGCAGATATGGTGTGATGCGTTGGTCGTTCAAAAAGGTCCCGTTGGCACTGCCAACATCCTCGACCAAAAAATGGTTGTCTCTCTGATAAATCTTGGCGTGTTTGCGCGACACCCCCTCTTCAAGTCCTCCATCGGGAGTCAAGTCCAGATCAGGAAAAACTTTGTAGGTGGCATCACGCCGTCCCAGGCTAATCTCATCGATTGGCAACAAAAATAGCGCTTGACGATTGCTCCTAATGATGAGGACACTCAACGCCATCGCGGTCTCTAGTAATTCAGCATCGCCATACTTGCCTACAAGCGCCTCAGGGCCAATCTGGGACGCTGGTAATTCTTCCTCTGGAAGCGGCTCTGTAGGCAGTGGACCATCAGGAGGAAGATAGATTCCACACCTACTACAAAAGAGTGTGCCAGGTCGTAGAATAGTACCGCACGCTGAACACCTGATTGTCGGTGTTATATTCCCACCTCGAGAGTGAGTCGACTCTGTTCCGCTCGTCAACAAATCCATCTCTGAAAACTCCTAACGCTACAACACCAAAGCTATCCAGGACCACCCAACACAAACCTGTCCAATTTTTTTATGTTGGGGCGGTCATCTTGATACCACTCAAGCATCGAGAGCACCTGCGCTTGCAAGGTGCGTAAGCAAAAATAGAGTGGAATTCATATCAGAATCAAAACAGGGGAAATAGATGTGATTATAGCCCGCCCCCCTATATCGTCTATATTATATCCTAAAACTTGCCAAAAAGGGTAAATATCCTGTTAACAAAAAACTAAATTCGTCAAAAAATAGCAACATTGCACTCTTTGGATAGAGACAAAAGCGCCTAATGACACTAACATTCCAAGCAAAGTCGCACATTGTTAGCTCGGAGGCAGTTTGTAACCGCCGTTTTGGGCCGGGTGACGCCATTTGTGAGGCCAGAGTCGAGGGTTGCGACGAATGCTGTTTATCCGCACCCTCTCGGAGCCAAAAGTTAGTGCCATTAGACAAAAGCGCCCCAACCTCCTGGGAGATTGCCGATTCAGCGCCAAGTTTATCTTGGCACAAGAAAATAAATTTGCAACAACATCCCACGCGATCAGAGCGTTTAGTATTGCCTGTTTTTGAGTCGCCTACAATAGGCTAAACTCATCTCGCCAACAGTGAACTGGATTCATCTTTATGGTCGGGCTTCCACCTCAGTTAGCACAAGTTGGCCCACGTTGGCTGGCAGATAAAAGGATTCACTCGTAGCAAACAGCCCACCGCCTTGACTCTGGTAGACCAACCAGCGAAACGGGCCTTTGCCCAGGTCAGCCCCAGCAACCCACCACTCTTTTTTGCCAACAGCGCCCTGCACCTCATTAAGTGTGCCTTGCCATCCCTCGACACTGTGCCAGATGCCTCGATTATCCTGCCACTGCACAACAGTCCACAGATCTTGCCAATGAATCCCAGCCTTTGACCACGTCTTGGGAAATTTGACCTGCAACTCGATGAGACTCCCATCGGGCGACGCATCCGAGGCAGAGGCTGGTGCCGGGGGCACGGGCACAAGTGTGGGTGTGGGTGTCGGGGGGCGAGTTGGGACAGGCGGAATCGTCGACGGTGCTGCCTGCGCCGCCAGGGGTAGCAGCGCGATGGCCGACACAACACACAGACACGCGAAAGCGAGAACACGGTTGATACTGCTATAATTTCTTGTCATTTTCAACACTCCATAATTTTAGGCTTGCCTTCCCAAGGGCCAAAAAAACCCCTGGGAAGGCAGGACCTAACTGTTAGAAATCAGGTTCCGGGACGAATGGCAGGTTGCTCGCCGATAGAGCCGCACGCACATTACCCAAAAACTGTTCTGTCAAAGACACATCCGTGGCACTGACACTGGCCGTCGAGTAGAACGGCCCTGCGATATTGTTATACTCTCCGCCGCTGATCTCGTGCTTTTCCAACACCGCGCCATAGGTGGTGCTCTCATCATACGCGTCCACCTGCGCGTAAACGGGCGTGCCAGGGGCCAACGACTCGCCAAACTCGCTGATGCTCGGCGCGTAGGAAGCGTCTCCATAGGTCAGTGTGATCGCCTGGCCTGGGTTCATAGGCAAGGTCGTGGAGTAAACGCCCCAGAACATTCCCTCGTCACACCCATCCTCACACAACTCGTACCAGAGTTGGTTGACGGCGGTAGGCGCATAATCAGGATCGATGTAGACCTCGATCCAGAATTCGTCCGTTGCCTCTACAGGGGCATCGCCGTCGTTCCTGATGACGACCTGCACATTGTCGGTGGTGGCAGTGACGTCCACGACGACCAGGTCGGGCGCGAGGACTGGAACCTCATAGTTGCGCATCATCAATGGCATATAGATACGGAACGTGTCCTCACGAACGACCCAGTAGAACATCACGCTGGCAGGCAACTGGCTGTCCGTCACCTGGACGGTCACCGAGTAGGTTCCCAAAGCGCCTTGGGGGATGGTTCCGCTGATCTCACCCGTGGCCGGGTTGATCGAAAGGCCCGGCGGCAACCCCGTGGCGCTGTACGCCAACGTATCGTTTTCTGGATCGCTGGCCTGGATCTGGAGAGACACTGTCGCTTCCTCGACACTGGTTTGCTGGCCGGGGTTCACCACGCCGGGCGGATCGTTCACCGCCGTCACGGTGATGGCGACCGTCGCCACGTTCGAGTCGTTGAATCCATCGCTGGCGTGGTAGCTAAAGCTGTCCGTACCGTCAAAGTTCAACGTCGGCGTGTAGGTAAAAGAGCCATCCGCGTTCAGCGCCAACGTGCCATTGCTTGGCCCAGCGTCGAGCACAGCCGCCAGGGTATCGCCGTCCAGGTCAGTGTCGTTGGTCAGCACACCCGAAGCGGCGACCGTCAATACCGTATCCTCGGCAGTGGTGTAGACGTCGTCCACGGCCACGGGCGAAGCGTCGTCGTCCACGATCGTGCCCAGCCCCTCCGCGTCCGCCAGGATAGCATTGACCGGGCTGCTCAACGTCACCGTAAAGGTCTCGTCCATCTCGTCCAGCGCGTCGTCGCTGATGTTGATCGCAACCGTGGTCGAGATGTCGCCCATGGGGATACTCGCCGTGCCGCTGCGCGCTTCGTAATCGCTCCCGGCGGTCGCCGTGCCATCGCCGGTGGCATAGTTTACGTCAACGTCCGCTCCGCCCACCTTGGACAGCGTGATCTCAAAGACCGCCGTGCCGTCCGTCTCGTCCACCGTCACGTCGTTGATGCTGAGGGCTGGCGGGCCGTCGTCGTCGATGATCGTGCCCTCGCCCTCACCGTCGCCGATGGTGGCGTTGATCGGGCTGCCCAGGCGTACGTAAAAGCTCTCCAACCCCTCGTTCAACCCGTCGTCGTTGATGGTGACGACGACGTTGCCCGTGGTATCCCCGGCGGAGATGTTCATAGTTTGCGTGGCGATGGCGCTATAGTCGTCGGGCGCTGTCGCCGTGCCGTCGCGGGTGGCATAGTCCACGGCTACGTCGAAAGTACTTGCCGCGCTCAACGTCACCGTAAAGGTCGCCGTACCGCCCGTCTCGTTCACCGTCTCGTCGTCGATGGAGAGCGTGGGCGTGGGATCGTTGTCCGTGATCGTGCCGATGCCCTCACCGTCGGCGATGGTGGCGTTTGCGGGATTGCTCAAGGTGATGGTATAGGTCTCGCTGTTCTCATCCAGCGTGTCGTTGTTGATGGGGACGATGACGTTGCCCGTCAGGCTGCCCGCCGTGACGGTCAACCGATCGCTGGCGGTGGTGTAATCCTCGCCCGCTACCGCCGTGCCGTCGCTACTAACATAATCCACACCCACCTCCGAAGCGGACGCATTCGACAGCGTGACTGTAAAGACCGCTGTGCCCGCGCCCTCGTCCACCGTCACGTTGTTGATAGTCAGGATGGGCGGGCTTTCGTTGTCGATGATGGTTCCCTCGCCCTCGCCCTCGGCGATGGTCGCGTTGGCCGGATTGCCCAGGCG
>JAAEPW010001095.1 GCA_024232355.1 Chloroflexota bacterium
ATGAAAACAAAAGACGATTTTTGTATTCACTTGCCAACTGAGTAGTGGGTCCACGCTGAGTGTTCAACCAGTAAATGTTGTTTTCCAGTCGCATCCACCAGGTCCGGAAGTTTGGCTGCTCTCCGGCGTGGTCCCAGTATGGCGACGGCAATGGAAACTGGATGTGCGGAAGCTCTGGCGGCGGCGGCGCGGCAGCAGCACTCGTCCCTGCGATGGCATCAGTCGGAGGCGTCGTTGTTCCCGGCGTTCCAGCGGCGGTCGTCGTTGGAGGCGTCATGGCCCAGTCCTCTCACTTTCGATCCAATCCAGGGGCACATGTAAAACCGTACTGACAAAATGTCCTCCATACTGGTAGTGCCGACTGGAAAGGATTGGTGAGGAAAGACAGGGCGCGGCGATGGCTGTAGGTTGCAGTGGCTCGCGACGCCACTGATGGATTCTTGAGTTGGGGCGGTTTCAGCAAACCCCCAGCAGAGCGGCACCAACGAATGACCTATTTACGAGTTGGCGAAAACAGACAGTGACAACAAATCCCAATCGGGAACGATCTAAAGAGCAGGTGCAGTGCACGAACCTTATGCAAAATTCCTAACTGA
>JAAEPW010001096.1 GCA_024232355.1 Chloroflexota bacterium
ACGTGCAGAAACTCTTCGGTACGGATGATCCTTACTCGATACTGGGTTTCTCGCCTGCCTCTCAGCCCTTCACACTGGTCAAAAGTGTCCAATCAGTTGCTGGCTAGAGAGGGTCTATTAAGTGCTCTCGTGAACACTACCGAATTCCTTGCCCTCCGTCGCAAATTCACTGCCTCCATACCATCCGAACCGTGAACTGTGTCAACAAGTCTTTGGGGGGGAACCTATATCATCAAGCCGTTTCAGGAACAAGAGATATTGGCGCGCGTGAAAACGTGCCGGAGTTTGCGCCACGGCAATTGCAAGAGCAAAACACGCATTTACAACGAGAAATTGCGGAACGACAGCAGGCGCAGACCGTGCTTGTGCTATTGCGCCCGGCGCATCAAAGCCGAGATTCGCTACCAGGAGTGATAATTATGAAACGAATATACGCCCGCACCACCACACCCGGCCTACTCCTACTCTTATGGCTGCTGCTGACCTCTACCGCCAACGTATCTGCCCAAAGTGATGGCCCGATAAGATTCCATCGCCTCACCACCCAGGATGGCTTGGCTGCCAGTAATAACCTGTGCATTTTAGAAGACGAGTTCGGATTCATGTGGTTTGGGACGTGGGGAGGATTAAATCGCTATGATGGCTATGAATTTGTCAATTATCAACACGACCTTGATAATGCCAATTCCCTCAGCAACAACGAAATTCACGCTTGTTACCAAGATAAAGACGGAATATTTTGGATTGGCACCGCTTATGGCCTAAATCGCTTTGATCCGTTGCAACAAAGCTTTAGCCATTATTATCATGACCCTAACGACGCCCATACCTTGAGTGATAATTGGATCATTGGTCTTTATCAAGACCGGGATGGCTATTTGTGGGTCGCTACACATAGCCAGGGACTAAATCGCCTCGACCCTCAAAGCGGTATCGTCACCCGTTATCAAGACACATCCGACAAGGGACGAGATTTTAACAATAGTGAAATCTTTAAAATTCAGCAAGGGCCAGCGGGGAATATTTGGGCGTCCAGCACCCAAGCCGGTTTGGTGAAAATTGACCCTGTACAGAAAACCTTCCATTACTATCAACATGATCCTAACAACGCGTCCAGCATACCTACTAATGAAGTTAGGTCAATGTATATCGATAGCGACAACCGTTTTTGGATCGGGCATGCTTTGGGCTTGAGTGAGTTTATGCCCAGTACCGAAACTTTTGTACACTATCTCTCCAAAACGGATGATGCGAATATATCTGGTGTGGCAGATATTTTAGAAGATTCACAGGGGCAATTATGGTTGGGGTTTGCGAATACTGGCCTGGGACACTTTGACAAACAAACGCATGAATTTGTCAACTATCGCCATAACGCGGCTGACCCATACAGTATAAATAGTAACAAAATAGGAAAAATATATCAAAGCCAAGCGGGCATCATTTGGGCTTCTGGATTGGGCGGCGGTATCTCGTTTTTTAATCCGCAACAACAAAATTTTGCGCTGTATCAACATAACACTGATAATGCCAACAGCCTCTTGAGCAATCGTATAATATCCCTGTACGTTGATGTTTACGGGTTATTATGGGTAGGCACATCGGCACCCGGAGCACTGCATAAAATTGACCCGCGCACCCAACACGTCACCCGCTACGCCCACGATCCCAATGATGCCCAGAGCTTGAGCACCGATATTTCAATTGAGGCCATTGCCGGGGATAGCGCGGGGAATTTATGGATTGGCACCTGGGGCGGGGGACTCGATTATTTTGACCGCACCACCGAAAAATTTACCCATTACCTGCATGATCCCGCCAACCCCAACAGCCTGCCCAGCGCCAACAATGTCGTATTGGCCCTGCACGTTGATGCACAAGATCGCGTATGGATGGCTTCGTGGATGGGCGACTTTAGCCGCTTTGACCCCGCCACCCAACAATTTAAGCACTATCACCACTTGCCCAACTATCCCGCGTCGTTAGTAGGAGCAGGGGCACGTCTAATTTATGCCGATCAAACCGGCGCCGCCGATAAAATCGGTGCCGCCGATCAAACCGGCGCCTTATGGATCGGCACATTTGATAAAGGCTTGTATCGTTTTGACCCACAGACCGAAGAATTTCAAGGCTATGCCCACAACCCCGCTGACGAAAACAGCCTGAGCAAAGGGTCAGTATATGCCATTCATCAAGATGCCAGCGGCACACTTTGGGTGGGAACCACCACTGGCCTTGACAAATTGAATGTGGAACGCACCGCCTTTAGCCACTATAGCACCGCAGATGGCCTGCCGGGTAACATCATTGATGGCATTTTAGAAGATAAAGCCGGCGACTTGTGGCTCAGCACCAATCAAGGCCTCAGCCAATTTGACCCCCAACTTGAAACCTTCCACAACTATGATGTCTGGGACGGTCTGCAAGACAACGAGTTTATGAACCACGCCTATGCACAGGCCAACGACGGGCAGATGTTTTTTGGCGGCATAAACGGTCTCAATAGCTTTTACCCCGCCGCGATTAAACTCAATGGCTATCTGCCGCCCGTTGTCCTGACCGACCTCAAATTATTTAACGAATCCGTGCCCCTGGGAGCAGACAGCCTCCTACAACAGCCTATCTGGGATACCCCACACCTGGCACTCGATCACAATGATGATATTATCGCCTTTGAATTTTCCGCCTTGAACTATCTAGTGCCCGAAAAAAACCGCTACCAATATCAGCTTGAGAATTATGAAACGAGGTGGAATGACGTCGATTACAAACGCCGTTTTGCCAGCTATACCAACCTGCCCCCCGGCGACTATGTTTTTCGCGTCAGAGGGAGCAACAACGACCAAGTGTGGAGCGACAAACAAGTCGCCCTGTACATCACCGTCACCCCGCCCTGGTGGGCCACCTGGTGGTTCCGGGGCGCCGCCCTGTTGGCGGGGCTGGCGGCAATCGCTGGCGGAGTGCGCTGGCGACTCTACGCCACTCACCAGCGCAACCGCGAATTGGAGCGCAAAATCGCCCTGCGCACCGTGGACCTGCGCACCAGCGAAGAGCGCTTTGCCACTGTGATGAACAGCATTCAGGCCATCATCTATGTCGCGGACATGGACAGCTATGAACTGGTATTCGTCAACCAATACACCCGCGACCTCTTTGGCGACATAGAAGGCCAAATCTGTTGGCAAAGCCTACAAAGCGAGCAAACTGGCCCCTGTGATTTCTGTACCAATCAACACCTCGTGCGCAATGAGCAGCCCACCGACATCCACGCCTGGGAATTCCAAAATACTGTGACCGAACGCTGGTTCCACGTCCAAGATCGCGCTATCCGGTGGTTGGATGGCCGGCTGGTGCGCCTGGAAATCGCCACCGACATCACCCCGCTCAAAGAGGCCGAAACCGCTCTGCGCCAGGCCAAAGAGACTGCCGAACAAGCCAACCGCGCCAAAAGCACCTTTCTGGCAAACATGAGCCACGAACTGCGTACTCCACTCAATGGCATCCTGGGCTATGCTCAAATCCTAGACCGCGACCCGGCCACTAGCCCACGGCAGCGGGACGGCTTGCGCGTCATCGCGCAGAGCGGCGACCACTTGCTCAGCCTGATTGACGACATACTCGACCTGGCAAAAGTAGAGGCCGGAAAAATTGAATTGCGCCAGGGAAACTTTGGCTTGCGTGCCCTGGTCTATAGCATCGCCGAGATCGTCCGCGTGCGCGCCGAGCGCAAAGGGCTTGCCTTTGTGCTGCAATCCGCCTCTGACATTCCCGACATCGTCTGTGGAGATGAACGGCGGCTGCGCCAGGTATTGTTGAACATGTTGGACAATGCGGCCAAATTCACCCACGCCGGCAGCGTCACCTTCAGAGTGGCGCGGGGCGCAAACACGGCCACAGACCAGGCGCTCGTTCGCTTTGAGATCGAGGACACCGGCATTGGCATCTCGCCCGAGGCGCAATCCGTGATCTTTGCGCCATTTGAACAAGTAGAGGAAGGTGGCCGTGGGTCGGGGCTGGGACTGGCGATCAACCACAACCTGCTCGAATTGATGGGCGCGGAACTGCACCTGCGCAGCACAGTGGACGTGGGCAGCACGTTTTGGTTCGAGTTGGCCCTGACCGAAGTCTCGACCCCGGTCGAGGCCTCGACTCTAGTCGAGGCCTCGATCGGAATCGAGGGAGACGGTCGAGCGGAACGCCACATCGTGGGCGTCCGCGGACCGGCCCCCCGCATCCTGGTGGTGGACGATAAACGAGAAAATCGCGCCATGTTGCTAGACATGTTGGCCTTGCTTGGATTCGAGACCATAGAGGCGCGGGGCGGGCGCGAGGGATTGGAACAAGCGCACGCCCAACACCCCGCAGCCGTGATCACCGACCTGCTGATGCCCGAGATGGACGGATTCGAGATGATCCGGCGTCTCCGCAGGAGCGAGGGGCTGCGCGACGTACCCATTATTGCGACCTCGGCCAGCGTATATGATAAAGACCAGCGCAAGGGTCTGGACGCTGGCGCAAACTTTTTCTTACCCAAACCGATCCGGGTCGAACTGCTCTTGGAACAGATACAGCAGTGCTTGCAAATCGAGTGGCGCTACGTGCAGGAGGCACAGACCACCCCCGACCTTGCCGCGCCGCCCATCGTCGCGCCCTCGCCGGACGAGATCGCGCCCCTGTTCCAATCCGCCCGCGCGGGCAACATCCGGGCCATCCAACGACACGCGGATGTATTGGAACAGGCGGACGCGCGTTATAAACCTCTGGCAGACAAGGTGCGCCGCCTGGCCCAAGACTTGCAGATCGACGCGATTCGCGCCCTTTTGGAGGATATCTATGCCTGAGTTAGCACAAAAAGCCTCGCCCGTTTTGATCGTTGACGATGATCCCATCAACCTCAAAGTTCTGTTCACCGCGTTGGAAGAGGCCGGTTTTGACGTTCGCGTCGCGACCAACGCAAAAGCCGCTCTGGAGAGCATCGACCAGTCGCCGCCGGACCTCGTGCTGTTGGACGTGCTCATGCCGGGAACGAACGGCTTTGAGGTCAGTCGCCTCTTGCAATCTGATCCCAAGGCCCGGGATATCCCCATCATTTTCTTGACCGCTCTCACCAGTTCGGAAGACAAAGTCAAGGGCCTCAATCTGGGCGGGGTGGATTACATCACCAAGCCCTTTGTGGCAGAAGAAGTCGTGGTCCGCGTGCGGCGGCATTTGACGATCCACCACCTGCGCCGCCAACTCGGAGAGCAAAACGAACACTTGCAGCAGGCGAACGAGGCCCTGTCCCGCGAGATTGCCGCACGCACGCAGGCCGAACAACAGTTGTTGGCACAAGAAAGACAGTTGGCCGCCAGCCAAGAGCGCGAGCGCATCGGCCAGGAACTCCACGACGATCTGGGCCAGGTGATGAGCTATATTAGCCTGCAAACACAGACCGCGCTGACGCTGCTCGGTCAGAACGAGCAAGCCCAGACCGAGGCCCTGTTGGAAAAACTGACCCAAGCCGCTCAAGGTGCGCACGCCGACTTGCGCAAATATATCCTGGGCATCCGAGACGCCGCCGGAGCGCCGGATTTCTTTGCCGCGCTGGGCGATTATCTGGCCCTGCTGCGCGAGCGATACGGATTGGATATCGAGATGCGCGTCCCTGGCGACTTGCCCGACGCCCCCTTTGATCTGCAGGTCGAGTGGCAACTGTTGCGCATCATCCAGGAGGCGGTCACAAACGTCGGCAAGTATGCGGGCGTGGACTCGGCCCAATTGATCTTTCAGATACAGGATGGCTGGATGGCGGTCACGGTTCGGGACGCGGGGCGCGGTTTTGCGCCCCACGCGCCAAAGGAACACGGGCATTTTGGGCTAGAGATGATGCGCGAGCGAGCGCTATCTTTTGGCGGTAGGCTGGAAATCCACTCTGCCCTCGGGCAGGGCGCGCGCGTCACCGTCCACGTGCCGCTTGATCTCTTGTTCTTGCAGGATGAAGGCGATTGGGCCGATATACGCAGCTTGCGCGTCCTGCTGGCGGACGACCATGCTCTGTTTCTGGAGGGGCTTGGCACTATGCTGACCACACGCGGTATCCAGGTCGTGGGAATTGCGCGCGATGGCATAGAAGCCGAGACCCTGGCCCTGCAACTGCACCCCGACGTGATTCTGATGGACGTCCAGATGCCGCGCTGCGACGGCGTGGCGGCGACGCGCCAGATATTGACCCAACTCCCCGACGTGAAAATCGTCATGCTCACGGTGGCCGCGGACGACGACACCCTGTTCTCCGCGCTCAAAGCGGGCGCCTCCGGCTACCTGCTCAAGAGCCTGGACAGCGTGACTTTGTTCAACATGTTGACCGAGTTGATGCGCGATCAGGTCGTGCTTGCGCCGGGCCTGGCCGCCCGCGTGCTGGCCGAGTTTGCCGGTGGCCCATCCTCCAGGCCGCTCGCCCCATCTGTGGAAAAAGACATTGGCGCGGCGGACGATGCGCCGCCCGCCGCAGATTCATCCCAACCACTGACCCCGCGCCAGATCGAGGTGCTACGCTTGATCGCGCAGGGCGTCACTTACAAAGGGGCCGGCGTGGCCCTTTATATCAGCGAGCGCACGATAAAGTACCATATGGGCCAAATTCTGAAACGCCTCCAACTAAAAACTCGCGCGCAGGCCATCGCTTACGCGATGCAAGAGGGATTGGACAAATAGTAAAAGACTTTGGAGGTTTCGGAAAACCTCCAAAGTCTTGTTGCGCGCACAAAAGGCCACACTCCCGCCAAATCACTAGTTCACAGCGGCACAGATGCGCTTGGGACGGCGCGAGTTTAAGCTAGACCCGAGCGCGGCTATCTCGGCCTGGGTGTGCAAAAGAGGAGCACGGATAAGAAATACACGATGGGTGGACTTGAATCCCATCGTGTATTTCTACATCCGCGGTACCCATCCGCCGCTCGGAAGCTATTACGCCGCTCGGAAGCTATTACGCCGCTCGGAAGCTATTACGCCCGGCAAGTTCTTCAGGCCAATGTCCAGTACTGAAACTTTTATTCGATATTGAAATCAACTCGATTCAATATTGAAACTTGTCTGGTTCATTATTAAAAGGGTCAACGCAGATTCGTGAGGTTAAAATGCTCAAAGGGGGTGTGTCACCCCCGTGTATGGGCCGAGATCGTGCTTTTCTCCCAGATATGGGGCGCGGGTGACACACCCGCTCGGAGCACCCCCACAAATTTGCGTAGAGCCTATTAAAATTCATCCAATCCACTGGTAAATCTCGATCCTATGAGCGAGAATCGTCTCTCCCTGTCCAAAGGTACAGTCTCATCACTAGACCTTTAAGGATCAAAATTCTTTACAGACGAGACAAGATTTTTGGACACAGAAGAACACGGATAAGAAAAAAGCCGTGTGCGCAGCCCGTGTTTGTCCGTGTCCGGATGACTCGTCGGTTTGAGGCGTAGCTTTATAGTACTAGCACGGGATTTCGTCGTTCATGTCATTCTGAGCAGTCTGTCGAAGGAACCGAAGGGAGTCGAGGAATCTCGTGCTGTTGAGCGTAGAGAGATTCCTCGACTCTGCTGCGCTGCGCTCGGAATGACGAGTGTTCCAAAGTCTCGTTATAGTACCAGAGACTGTACCTTTTGCACACAAGACTGTACTTTGACTGTCCCCAAGTACAGTAGACGCCGCGACGTTTTTCCACTATGCTGTTAAGCATAGGGCAAAATTCAACATCCCATACATTCAAACCGGCCAAGTGACCAATCAAAGCAGCGAACTATGGTCAACAAATGCGAAAAGCGCATCGTTACCTGCACCACGTCAGCCTGGCTGACGGGTATCGTGGACAGCTTGCAGGCTACACCAGACCTGACCGTGCTGCAAATCCTACCCCAGGAGATGAGCGCTGTGCAGGTGAATGCCCTGTCGCCGGACGCCGTGATCATGGAATGCGGGATAGGGCGGACAAAAGTGATCGACGCAATATCATCCAATACTCCCGTGATCGAAATCGACGCGGCTCGCAGCGAACTGACCATCCGGGTCACCAACAAGGTGTCGGCCACCAGCGTGGCCGACCTGGTGCGCGTGATCGAAAAAGTCACAAAACAAGAGATCGAGTAGGGTGTGAGTTTATCGTGAATTATTGATCATTTCAATCTCTACAGGTTTTTCTGTTTCCTCCTTTTTGAGAAAAACCTTTCTTGCCATCAACGGGGAGAGGAATAGCTCTTCCCGTTGATGGGGTATTATTTTTGATCATTTGTTAAAAATGCACAACTGTAGAGCGCAGGCCGAGTGAGGTAAATGTGCCATCCATTCGAATATTGATCGCTGATGAACATGTCATTTTTTGTCGCGGACTGCGCCACGCTTGCGAGAATGAGGGCGGTTTTGAGGTGCTGGCAGAGGCCAGGGACGGGCGCAGTCTCGTAGAGATGGCCCGCCGTTTGCGGCCGGACATTGTCTTGATGGACGCCCACCTGCCGCTCATGGACGGCACGCAGGTCATTCGGACCATCACCAAACAAGATCCCAACCTGGGCGTGATTGTGCTGTGCCGCAAAGATGCGTGTATGTTTGAACGAGCGATTCGGGCAGGCACGCGCGGCTATTTGCTCAAAGATGTGAACGAACGGGTCTTGATCCGGGCGATTCGGGCCGTCCATCGCGGCGAGGTCGTGATCGACCCTTATGCGACCGCCAAGATGCTCAACATGTTGCGCGGCACGCACCGGAACGGCAATACGCCCCAGGCAAATCGCCCGGGGCGGACAGACCCGTTATCCGATAGAGAGATGGAGGTTTTGCGCCTGGTGGCCCAAGGTCTGGACAATCAGGCCATTGCAGGCCAATTGCACGTGATGCAGAAAACAGTGTCCAATTACCTGAGCAGCCTGTATCGCAAACTCGACGTCAACAACCGCACCCAGGCGGCCCTGCACGCCTTGCGCCAGGGCTGGGCCACACTCGACGCCGGTATATAGATACAGCCAACTATTGGTGCGGGGCATCCATAAAATCTTGCCACCAGCATCGCCGATTTGACAAGTTATTAAGGCTTTTTGGGATTTCGCAGGATTGCTGTGGCGAAATCCCAGAGACTCGTTATTAACCATTTATACTGAACGCAAATAAAGTGGGTGAATTTGGATTCGAGGCTTTGGCCGGGTTTGGGCCAGTTCTGCCACGTTTAACCCGGCTAGAGCCTTTATTCCGGCTCTTTTGCGAGGTTTGAGACTGGGGCAATTCGCTGATTTGGTTTGCGTTCAGTATAACACAAAGAACACAACGTGCGCCAAACAACTAGATAGCACGAGAAAAGCTCTGCTATTTTTCAAGGAGGTAATCGCTACTAGCTCGTAAATCAACTAGCACAAAGAACACAACATGCGCCAAACAACTAGATAGCATGAGAAAAGCTCTGCTATTTTTCAAGGAGGTAATCGCTCTAGCACATAAATATAAAAAACCAACTAGAACTCGCAACGTGAAACTTTGACACAAAAACTTGATCTAAAAGGAGAAACACTACTATGAGTACCAAATCTATGCATAAATTGATTTCCGTGATCGTTTTGATCACCCTGCTCGCCGCCGCCCTGCCCGTACCGGCAATGGCAGCAGAGCAACCGGGCGATGTCGTACCTTACGAACTCGCCCCCGCCGAGGCTAAACAACATGTCCTGGCCTCGAAAACCCCGCAGACTCGAACTAGAGAGCCACTCGCCCCCCATGCAACTTCCGACCTGGTCAGTATAGATTGGTACGCCGATACCTCACCAGACGGCCAAGGCGCCGGGCGGCTGGACGGCGTCCTCGTCACCTTTACCTCGACCGACGGCACGGTCAATGGCGGCGAGCTAGCAATGAGCGCAGATTGGGCAACGCTCGCCTCCACCGATGGCGTCCCCGGCATTGATAGCCCGCGCATCGTGGATGAGGGCATCGCGCTGGATTGGAACGCAGGAGCAGCCGGCACGGCGAAGATAAGTTTTGGCGCAGCCACTGTGACCGACCCCATTTTGCTGTTCGGTAGCACCGATGACCCCATCCAAACCTTCGACTTTGATGACGGCCTCAGCCTCACGCTCCTGGATCAAAATCCCACCGGGACAACCATTCTGGCGGGTAACGTTATCTCGACGTCCGGCGGTCATACCAACGCAGCCAGCGACGGCTTTGCCGTGCAAATACAAGGTACCTTCTCGGAAATCAGCTTTGCCACGAATACCAACCTTGCCGCTGCACAAAGCGTCATGGTCACCGTTGCGGCAGAAGCGCAAAACATTCGCCGCCCCACGCCTTCTTCCCCCGCGCTCGTGATGCCCAACTTTGTCAGCGCGGCAGCGGATTACAATGACACCGGCACGTATACCTCCACATTTGCGATTCCCGCAGGTGCAAAGTACGCGCAATTCTCCAACTATACCTTTCCCATTGACACTGACACGAGCGGCGGCATCGAAGAAGACTGGTACGCGACGACGGCCTTTGCCGACCTGGCAGCCGCCGAGGTCTCTGGCGTAGCCGCCATGTGGCGGGCCGACGTAGACGCTTGGGAAGTAGAGTACGCTTTTCAGGGCACCCCCTTTGGCACCAACACCATGGACAGCCCCAACTTTGAGGGTGACACGAACCCTCGCCATATCAATTACAACGTGACGGCCAGCGGCGGCAACTTTATGATTGCCGAAGAATCTACGCTGGCCGACCTACGGGGCACGTACCTGACCGAGTTCTACGACACGGACGAAAGTATGACGCTCTTGGCCTCTGACCAGATCTTTTTCTACGCCAACATGAGCCAGGGCCAGCAAGAGATCCCCGTCGATACGGATGTCATCATCATCGACGCCTACTTTGGCCCTTACAACGCCAGTTCAGATCAGAACCAGGAGGAGAACTTTGCCACCGGGCGATTGATCATTGATCTGGGTGACAATAGCGTCGTGGGCCGCTTGGCCAGCATTGATAGTAGGACGGATGACGCCCTCTTCAACTATGGCTTTACGCGCACGAACGTTGACAGTGTCGCGCCGGGCGGCTTGACGACTTCGGCAGACCCCTCACTCTCCCGTACCGGCGATTATACGCTTACATCCTCGGCCAACTGGCTCTACGATCCCGACATCTATGTGACGGACGAGACGACGCTGACCATCGACCACGCGCCGGTCGGCTCCACCAGCACCTTTACCGACACCAACGCCGGCAGCTACTTTATCCAATACTTTGACCGCCAGGAAACGCCTTCGCCCAACGTCTTTCTCGGCGCGACGGCCAATGCTACCGGCTCCGGCGCGCACTTGGGTATCGGCACCATCGGCACCGCGGCCTACGGCTATGTCACCACCATGGGGCACAACAGTGGACCAGGAGATCCTTTTGATGATGATAAATATTTCTCCTACAGCTTGCTGGATATGGAGCACGGCATCAGTTCCGGGCATTACACCCGCATTCAGGGATGGCAAACCATCGGCTCGCAGTATCGGGATGGCAAGGCGTGGCACGATATCCCCCTCAGCACCGCCATCAATGGCTACACCACCACCGACGAGATCCTACGCACCTATGCCCTGAGCTTGGATTATGCCGCGAATGAGATAACTTTTGATTCCGACAACTTTGTAAGATGGGGCATCGATAAAGCGGCCGTCGCCTTCTGGTTCGGCCCGCCGCCCACCTGCCCCGGCGATGTCTGTGACGACCTGGCGCTGTGGCTCCGCGCGGATGTAGGCACGGATACTACTGTTGACGGTACCGACATCAGTGCCTGGCAAGATCAAAGCGCGCTAGGCAACAACGCCAACCCCGGTGGTACGGTCAAATTGCCCGATTACTACGCCGATCAGATCAACGGCAACCCCATCGCCCGCTTTGACGGCAACCACGACCACATGGATTTCTACTCTCAACTGGGCCTTGGCGGCAATGATCCTTTCGCCATCTACAGCGTCTTTAAGATTCCCGACAGCAGCAACTACCGCACCATCATTGGGCCCGGTACTGATGCCAACCACAACAATGGCTTCCAATATCGTGTCAGCGGCACGGGCATGGAACTGGTGAAAGAGCAAGATCGCCTGATTCTCAGCGGCAACGGCATCGTGGATAACGATATCCCGCAACTCACCAGCCTGAACCATGCCAGTGGTAGTTTTATCATGTACCTGGCTGGCGGTGACGATGGTTCCGCCACGGACTCGCCAAACTTTCAGATTAGCC
>JAAEPW010001097.1 GCA_024232355.1 Chloroflexota bacterium
GGATTATGTGTCTACACCTGGAGACGTGATCGTCCAATTGGACCCCGGGATGGCTTTTGGCACCGGTCTGCACCCCACGACACAGATGTGTCTGGCGGCATTGGAAGAGTTGGTGCGCCCGGACGTAGAGGTGCTCGACATGGGCACGGGTTCTGGCATCCTGGCGATTGCGGCGGCCAAATTGGGCGCTGGACACGTGTTGGCGCTGGACAACGATCCGGTAGCGATAAAAGCTGCGCGCGGCAACACGATGACCAACGATGTGCAGGACGTCGTGAGCACGGTGAGCGGGTCTCTTGCACAGGTGTCGGGACACTATGATATAGTGGTGGTCAACATCCTGGCAAAGGTTATCATAGAGATGATGCAGGGAGGACTGGCAGCGCGAGTGTCCCCTGGCGGTAAACTGATCGCCGCCGGTATCATTGCCGAACAGGAATCAAAAGTCGTCACGGCGATGGAACAGCAGGGACTTTATGTGGTCAAAAGGAAACAAAAAGAGGATTGGGTTTGCCTGGTGGCAGAA
>JAAEPW010001098.1 GCA_024232355.1 Chloroflexota bacterium
CTCTGATACACGTTGCAGGTCGTTGGTGTGGATGTGTTGACCACAGCCCACACACCATTGGTGAGCGGCAAAATGCGCCGCGAGTTGCCGCCGCCAGCCGTGGCTGGTTTGACTGTGGATACCCTGGTGTCTTTCGTAGAACGTCTGCAAGCGCGTCACAGCGTCTGTGGAGCCAGGGGTCAACCTTGGTGTAGGTGGTTTCGGTACACTGATTGGTATGGGTGCCGGGATCGTTGGAAGTGATGGATCAGGGAGCTTGGCTCTGTTCCAGCAGGCCGGGCAAGCCCAGGCAATGTTGATCCAAGCATCCTGAACAAACTCGGCATACACGCGCCAATGAATCTCTGGCATCCCACTGCGTTGAGAGAGGCGACCACAACCCACACAGTGCACGCTCTCAGGCGCATAGCTGTCTTTCGTGATCCATTTCTGCCCCGGTGGTGTGTGTGGATGCTCGTCGTAGAATGCTGTGAGACGCTCTACCGCCATACGACTACCAGGAGCGTTCGTTTCCACTTTGTCCACCTGCTCGGCCAAGGCAACTCGACATCCTGCCCGAGTGAGCACAGAAAGGCTTTCATCCAGGACAGAAACAGCAACAGAAACAACTGGCACACGTTGCTCTCCGGGTATCACTGCGCGGTAACCGGGTACATGATCGTTGGTCCCTAAAACGTCCAACACCTTTTTCGCATCATCGCCATAGGTCTCATAGTCGTGACCACGGAGAAGAAGAACGGTGGAATCAGGGTATTGTCGTTTGAGAGCCAGATACTCGTTATAGTGGCGAGCGTGCTCGTCAGTTGGTTGGATGCTATCCGCATCATTTGACTTTATGTGCATATCGTTACCCTCGCATCTGTGGTTTGCATTCTCGCAGATCTGCAACCAGGGCATCGGTTTTATCGTTGTCGTACCCGGCCTCGATCATGCTGGCAAATTCGAGCATCGTCACTGTCGAGTTTATTGGAATCAGAAACCCGCACGTCGCCAGAGCATGGTGCTCTATTTCGGTCAATTGTCGTTCTGATTCTGCGCGCACGCCGTGACCGTTCTTTGTGATCAGCACCGGATTATGGTCAGCATCATCAAGCTCAATCCACCCCCGGTTTGCACACAGCCAGGCGCGGCCATCCGCATCGACAGCCACATCGCCGACACTCATCGACGTGTGATATACACCGGCACGGGCAACGAGATCCCGCGCTTCGCCGTTGGGTGACCACACGTAACCTTGCATCTGCCGGTAGAGATCATCCAGACTATCGGATTCTGTCTGCCGAATGAAAGCGTGGGTACGAGGTGGGAAGAATGAGTAACTATCATCCACGGTGAAGGGTATCCGTCTGCAATAGAACACTTGGTAATTCATATCTGTCTACCTCCTCTAGTTTGTCATCTGCTCTCTCCACACCTCGAAAGGTATGGAGAGAGCGATCTGTTTTATTGCGCTGCCGGTACACGCCAGAGCATATCCCGGCCTATCGTCTGAACTTTGCCCGTCTGTCCATCCGGGAGACGGTAATGTAGCCATTTGCCTTTGATCCGCTCGGTGCTGACCGTTGCCCATCCCTTGAAATGTCCCATATCTACCTCGATGGTGTCGGGGATGTCGGCAGGGAGCTTGCGCTTCTTGGGTTTGGCCTCAACTTCTTGCGCTTTGTCGTAAAGAGGCTTGGGGTAGGAATCAAGCAGGTCATCAGGTGCGCCGACCAACTCGAACACAACGAGTTCGGTTCGTCTGGCATAATCGACAGACTCGTCGAGGCTCAAGTCTCCGACATAGCGCCCTTCGACGTCCGGATCGGGCAGCAATTGCCATTCGCCATTGGTCTCGACCTCGCTGCGGAAATACCAGGACCATCCACTGCCGTAACGTTGGCCGTTCTGGTCGATGTAGGGATTGAGCACCATGTACTGTTCACCCTCAAAGTAGACCTGGGAACCATTGTCGCCAAAGGTCAGAATGTGTGTCGGTTCGCCGAAAATATCGGCAGGGAGACGAGACTCGTCGTGATCCAGATCAATCCGAATCTGATGTCCGAACCCTTGCAGAAATTCCTCCAACTGACGGACGCATTCCTCAGCGCTATCAGTTTGCACCGCGATCTTGCCCCCACACATAAAGTGCGTGGGGCCATAGTCGTGGGTGTGATACTGTGCCGTCCACGTTCCCTCAGTGGCCTCCACGCCTATGGTCGGTGCGATCGGTCCGTTGATACGCAGCACATCGCCTACCCACGAACGTTGCCGCATTGTACCTTTCAAATAGAGCACGTGTTCTCCCTCGAACGGTGCAGTCGGCTGGCCGTCCATGTAGGGCATTGCGATCTTGCTCGCGCCCGCCTCCGTTGCTATGATGTACCCAGGGGGCACAGGCCACCCGGCGTCGGTTAGGGCCGACAGGATACAATTGACCCGCTTCTGATTTGGGTTCTCGCCCAGTTCTTGGCGCAAGGCAGATGCATCACCCTCGAATCGCGCGGCGAGTTTGCCTTGCCGTTCATCCAGGGGGACATACTGCCATTCTCGGCGAAAAACCTTGTCAGGCCCTTGTGGACCCCCCGGCATAAACGGAGCCAGGAGAGCGTCTGCTTTGTCCGGGTCGATCTCATCCACATCGCGCAGGTTACCGTCAGCATCGTACAGGAGATCGCGCATAGCATCAGCCGTTACACAGTACGATCTCAACGTATTCTCCACGCCCTCAAAGGGATAGTCGTATTCTCCTTCCCGAACGGCCAGACTTGTCCAACCTTTGTTCGACGTAGGCGTTCGTTCCATTGATGCACCGGCGTCGAACATGGCCTGAAAGCCAGGTTGTTCGACCATCATCACGCCCATCCCACAGTGACGGACACCTGTGAAATCGTGAATAGTCGGGATGCCGAGATGTTTGTCGGCCACCAGGATCATTTTGCCTTTGTCCAGTTGTTCCAGGAGGAATCGCACGTCGCTGATCTGCCATCCTTCCGGCAAGTCCACGTTCACCGGTGTGTTGGTATCGGCATCATCCTCGACGACCACAGCTTTCAGGACACGTTCCGTCGCATCAAGCATACCTGTCGTGAGTGTTTGAGCCGGATTGTTTTCTACGTTTGTGGTTTCTTCAAGGACGTTCATAGCTTCTGATTTGGTGAGAACTTCGGGGGGCTGACCTTTGTGCAGATCGCCGACATGCACGTGCATAATGCGGCCAATGGGGACACCACCGGCCACCGCGAGACGCTCATCGTAGTTCACGGTCACGCTTTCATCGTCGTGGCGAGCATCGAAATTCATCGTGCCGGTCTGAACGCCGTCGTCAGTTTCCCACCATACCCGCTCTCCGGATTGGAACACGATCTCTGCGTCAGCAGCCACCATGCCGCTTTCCGACCACCACTTGCCGCTCACCTTGTAGTACCAAGATTTTTGGTACTCGCGCCACTCGCGTTGATTGACGCAGCGACGCTCTGTGTCATCGTCAAGCCACCCAAAGTGGACATCATCGCCGATCTTGAACTTGGGGTCAGGGCGAGCGGTGCCGATGTACGGTACCCAGTTCTGCCAGGCCGGGGACGGGTCATAGTCCGCATCGGCTCTGTATGCTTGCACGCAGTCAGTGTGATTTTGCCCCAGCAACATCCCCTGCACGACACAACGGCAGTACCGTCGGAACTCGGCGTCTCTTCCCTGGTCTCCTTTGAACATCCGACGGGCGGCGTCGTCGCGAGCAGCCTTCAACTCGTGGTCGGGTAGATTTTCCTCATTGTGGACCGTGCCGCCAAACTGCCAGTACAGCCAGGCCGGGGTGATGACGTCGGTGATTTCGCCGTCGTTGACAATGATGGTGCAAGGCTCGCCTCTGAGAGATTTGATCAGTGACGCCCGCTCGTGCAGGGCATCCAAGTCTGGTGTAGATGTAGAGGGAACATTGTTGTTGTCCGGGTCTGGTATGGCCTCGAAAAGCTCTGACTTGACCTTTGAGAGTCGCTTGGGTTTCCACCACAGGTCAACCTCGACGCGCGATCCCAGGCGGCCTCGTAGCTCTCGTATCTGCCCGAGCGTCATATAACACAGTTCGTCACAGTCAGAGCCAAGTGGGCTTGCCAGGTAGCCGAAAAAGAGATCGGGTATTCCGTCTGGGGCAACTTTGCTGTACTCGGTCGCGTAGAACGTCCAGCGACCCTCAGGAAGAAAGGTCTTGAGAAAAACGATCGGATCACGCTCGTCCTCTTGCGAGTAGAGCGGTGGGATGGCGTCCCGTAGCCATTCTGGCATATAGTCATAGACCATGCGCTGAGACTCGTTGCTGGTTTGAGGCCGATGCTCATCCCACAGCCGTCGCGCCAGTTCTAATGGCGTCTCGACCTCGGCGGTTATCTGCACCTCCTGGCACGGAAACAGTTCATCGCTGCGTTCAACGACGACGATCTGCCCACGCACCTTTGTCTGTGCAAACTCGGCATTGCAGGCGTGAATCTCTCTGTTAGCCTCATATGTAGGCGCTACGTTTCGGTCATAGGCAGCCCAGTTTCTGCCGCCTACGTTCATCGGTATCAGCAGGACCGCTGTCCCGCCTGGCCGAAGATACCGCAATGCGGCTTCCATCGCCATTACCTCTGCGGGTTTCCCGGTCGTGATCATGCCAAAGACGTTTTCGTCGTCGAGGTCGTCGGTATCCCACTTGCGGCCTATGGTCTTTCCCCACGGAGGGTTGCCGATGACCAGGTCGAACTGGCCCATTCGCGGTTGCCAGATGGCTTTCTCAAATGCGTTACCCCACTTCCACTCGACTCCCGGCACCAGCTTGACTCCCATCTCACAATGAGTATCCAGAGCCTCGATTGCCAGGATGTTCTCGGCAGGAACACCGGCTTCGATCAGGGCGTATGAGAATACCCCCAGGCCAGCACCCAGGTCGAGAACCTTCCACATAGGGCTTGGGTTCGCAAGTTTGACCAGTTCGCGAGCAGCTTCCAGTTCCGTGTAGAACACGCCCCAATCCTGGACCACTCTTGGCCAGGGCGTATAATCTCCTCCGTAGAACTGCTGCGCTAAAAGATAAAGCTCCTGACCGCCATCTCCATTGCAATCTTTTAGTGCTTGTTCCAATTGTTCGTTCTTTCTGCGTTGTGCTTTCGTTATACTTGCCATAGTAGAACCTCCTTCTGTGATTCTATGTTGCGAGTCAACTCGCAAAACCGAGTAAAACTTTACATCGAGATGTACTGACCAAATAAAAACCACGTCTCGCCAAAATGACGAGACGGTGATCACAAGCAATAGGCAATGGACAACAAACAAGAGATTGTTTGCTGTCCGCTACCTACGTGGGCTGGGTATATGTGTACTCTCTCCATACCACGAAGGTATGGAGAGAGTAATTGATCATGTACGATGCAGTGAGATTGCAAGCCCTAATTCTCTATGGCGAAAAGCCAGGTTGATGTGGTCTTGACGTCTCGACCTCCAATCAGTGGTGCATACAAGATTCGATACACATCCGGTACACATTGGGATCGGAAGTTTCGAGATTGCACCGGATTGCACACACCATACCGTGCCAATCAGTTGCCAAGCAACAACACGAGTTGATCGTCACGATCACCAGTAGCAGAATGGCGACCACACGCCCTCTAGCAGACATCGGCGCACAACTCCCGTGCCTTGGCAATGACGTCGGCCACTGCTACCATCTGGGTTTCAGAGCCAATGATGGGCGGGGTAAGGAGATACGAACCATTGCTC
>JAAEPW010001099.1 GCA_024232355.1 Chloroflexota bacterium
CTCGCCTCTTCCCAATCTTCCCTCCAGCCCCAATCCCACGCTCCCCCTGCACGCGGCGCAGCACTTCGTCCAAGAGGCTTTGTTCATCGGCTTCGCGATGAACAAAGCCTTGTCTATTTGGTCATCCAGGAAGGTGATGACGCGCATCGCGTTGAGGCGGTTGTTGTGGCGACGCTCGGTATAGGAAGCACCGATTGCGGGTAGGGGGAGCCGGAAGTGACGACCAGCAGCACCGCCGCTGGTGGAGTACCACAGACCGGGCGGGCGTACGGCGAGAATCCTCGCTTCGACGAGATCACGCGTCTCGATGGTGATTGCCTTGGAAGAGTGCCCCACGTCCTGCTCCGCTGTGGCATAGCGGGTTAGTTCACACTCCATGTCGAGACCGGAGGCCCCGTAGTCGGCAACTGTGTGCAGGAAGTAGGGCTTGTCAGACGGAACTCGTACGCCCGCCTTCTTACCAGGACGGAAGGATTGGCCTTCGATCTGCGGGTTGATGAAGTCCTTCTGCCATTGCCCCAGGCCGCCATAGAAGGTGTGATACTGTGGGGATTCGTAGAGATTCATAGGTGCTGCTCCGTGGTCATGTGCTGCGAGTCGGATAAGAAAAGGGGTGTCCGAGGCGGGGCAGCACACCCGCCTCGGACCGCACCGGGTGACTGAACCGGCGTCCCAGATTGGCTTGGTTCACTCGACTCCGAGCCCCTCTATCTAATTAGTAGGCCATACCTCGTTTTGCTGGCACTCTTTTTGGGGGATTTCGGCAATTTCCCGGTATCGTTTCCACAGATGCCTGCGGTGTCGGCATGTGGTCGACTCGGACACTCGCAGCATCTCGGCGAGTTCCGCCGTACTGCGGTATTGCAATATGGGCACGTTGCCTTCCAAGTCCGGCGGGAACCGGTCAAGGAATTCCTGCGCGGACGGCAGGCTTGGGCAGTACCGGTGGATGGCTGCAATCCCGGGTTTCCGAGTCCGTGTGTATTCAACGGTTGCCCGGAAGCCGGTCCAAGCCATCGTGATGCGCTTGTCCTTCGGTGCCTGCGATCCGAGGATGAGGCTAGCGGGGTCGGCGGGGACCGGTGCCAGAATGGCCCGTTCGATCGGGTCAGCCGTCCGGCGGAGCGTTTCGAGGACGTCAACGACGCCCAGGTCAAAGTCGTAGACGGTCGGTTCTCGCTCCTCCGGGATGACACCCCGGATGCCGTTGGGCAAGACACCATCGGTTCGGATACTGCCGATCCGTACGCCATCGTGGTAGACGGGCTCATCACCGGCTTTGAGGCGTCGCCATTGGGTGCGGAGCGGAGCGCAGACCAACGCTCGATTCCTGTTGACCCAGGCTTCCAGGTGGTATTGAAGACGACCGTAGACCCGCTTGTGAGGTAGGTGGGGTTCCTCTTCGGAAAGCCTGACAGACTCGCGGGCGGCTTCCTGGATCAGGTCATGTACGAAACGCTCGACGGGGTCGGGGAAGGCGGCCAGCAAGCGTCCGATGAGGTGGCAAACCACACGGTGGTGCGGTATTGCATCCCGGAGGCTATCGCTGATTGGGACGGGAGCCACGTCACGGTGGCACGCTCGCAGATGGACGACGAAAAAATTTCTGGTTTCTGTGCTTGACACGGGCTGGCGGACGCCTATACTTAAATGAGACAGTGGAACGTCTTGCGCTATTCGTACGCAAAGTGGTTACCTTAACTATACCACATGTGGGGGATTTGTCAAGCTCAAACTGCGCAGATTCCCCATCTTAGCAGCCAATGTGGGTGGTTGGCTCTCGCTGGCGGGCCGGAAATGGGTTTTCCTCGGAAAACTCGACAGTGACCCTGCTCCGTATCCCCAACGAAAAATCTCTGTGTGGTGTACTGCGGTCACTACGGTGCTGCGCCACACACAAAGGTCTTCGATCTGCTATAGACAGGCCCCTCTCTGCCGAGTTTTCCGCACTTGTTACCACCTATGAGGGGTCTCGCCTGTGATTTCTAGTCACACCGCGAACCCACCGGGGGCGTGATCTTCCAATCGGGGGGCGCAAAGAAATCGCCGCTGCGTCAAAACGGCGTCACTCTAGCGAGTTTTCCGCATACTCCGCTCTGGCAACCCGCCCAGTTACTACGGACGTCGTAAACGCTATCAAGCCTTACGATCCGCACAGCCGCCCGGCCCCCTCTTGCGGGTGGAGTCTAGAGGGTGGGTAGTTGCACAGCCTCGCCGATAACTAGCACTGCTGTTAGGAAAGCCCTCCCGGGAGGGGGGCAGGCAAGAGCGAAACCTGAAGCCTCGCCAGTTGAACTCGGTGACCCCGGGCAGATAGTGGTCGGGCGGGTTCGGTCGAACTACCGACCACTCGCCCGCTGAAGGACTCGACCAACCTGAACCTGCGACCACGCCCGGCCCCGTCGGGTCGTGTGCCCCTGCTCATTCAGTTCGTCGGCGATGGCCTGCTGTGACCAGCCAGCCTCCCGCCACTCCAACATGACCGGGACCAGATCGGCGTAGGCTTCATCTGCCTGCCTTCTGTGAGACTCGCTGGCAGCCTCCACGCCACGCTGACGGGCTTCCTTTGTCAGGTTGCGGCATTGCTCCAGCGAACCACCGAGAAGTCCACCACGAGCCTTATAGGCTTGCAGGGCGTCCTTTGTCCGTTGACTGATTCGTTCGGCCTCATCCTGCGCGACCAAAGCCAGAATGCCAACTGTCAGATCGTTGGCGTGTGGGTTGTCGCAGGCCACGAAGTCCACTCCTGCGTCCTTCAATTGCAGAAGGAAGGCAGCATTCCTACTCAGCCGATCCATCTTGGCCACAACCAACGTGGCACCACTGCGCCGGGCATGAGCAATCGCCTTGGCCAGTTCCACGCGCTCGGTGTTCTTCCCGCTTTCGGTCTCGGTGTACGATCGCAGCACCCGCCCGCCACTCAGACGCGAGAAGTCTCGTACGGCCTTGTGCTGGGCCTCGATACCGAGCCCACTGGCTGCCTGCTTGTTGGTGCTGACACGATAGTAGGGAACGAGGGGCTTGTTGGGCGTCATGGTGTGTTCCTCGGTGGTGCAAATCGTCTCTCCACTCAAGTATGCACTACCTTCAACGAACGGTCAAGGAAATGTGTGTCTCGTGGTGCGCGGCTCGTGCGGATTGTACGACGCTCAACCTGTACAATAGGGGTTGGACGCGTCAAAGCACGGAACGCACCACGCAAAACCCTGCAAAACAAGGGACATTGACGCGTCGGTATTCGTTCCACGGTGTCCCAACTGGGCGTCTCCAAGGAAACAGCCGGACATTTGACGCGTCAATGCTCACTTTTAGGGCATTCGCCCAGACGCCCGTAGACAGCTTCTCACGTCCGGGCATCCCGAGGCACCCACCAGGGCAAACCCTGCCGTCTCCGGGGCTCTCAGGGCGTCTCAGGCGGTATCCTGGCGCTCACCTGGAACGCCTTGGCGTTTTCTACCAGCCCGGCTGGCCACCAAACCGCCACATACCCGCGCTACTTCCAGGGGCCACACCACACCGAGTCCGTTTCGCCCCGATACAAAACGCAACAATCCCTCGCAGATTTCCACGACGAGCCCCAGCCAGCACCCGCCCCGGCAGTCCGCAACGTCCCGTACGGCTGCCCGGAATTCACGCCCCGCCCGTGTATCTATCGGAAGGGAACGCACCGCGCAGAGCGTGGGCGAGTGTTCGAGGTGACTGGAATCATTGTGCCGAAGGGATTGCATTCCGGCAAGTCATCGGCAGGTGGCGGAGTGACGGGAAGGTAGGGGCCGGGTGGGGTCTAACTGCAACGACAATGAGGAAGATGCGGATTATGCCGCCGCCCAGCCCTTTCGACTGAGATGACGGCGACTCCAGAAGGCAGCTGGGGTGTTCATGTTATCGCGAGTCGGTCGACGAAGAATCCACCAGCACGGCCGCAAGCAACCAGGAACCAAGACAGGGGCGGG
Source organism: Chloroflexota bacterium (assembly GCA_024232355.1). The sequence goes on from JAAEPW010001099.1 coordinate 3,954, forward strand.
GTCTAATACTCACTCCTGCAATCCGCCCGCAATCGGAGAATCGCCAATCCTGATTATTTGCTGGGGAAGTTTAGCGAGCGAGAGTGATGCGAACTGCCCGTGCGGCGACAGGCGACAAGGAACCAGACCGCAAGGAATCAATGAGGACCGGGGTGGGGGTCAAATCGGGTCGATTCGTTTCGGTACCATGCGGCAGAGTAGGTGGGTGGGTCATGCAGCAACCCGCCTCCGCGTAACCCACAACAACCGCGATTCGTGCTGCAATGACAAAGTGCGGGATTGAATCATTGCGTGTTGTGGGTCGGGCTTCCGTGATGCCGTGAGACGGCCCTACAGCGGGGGGTAGAAAAAGAGTCGCGGCCTAATCATTCTCACTTGTTGTGTGTGGAGTCGGCACCACTTCTCGTTCCTGGAGCGCCCAGATGGATACCGAGACACGAGTCATCAGCGATGAACTCTTTTGCGACTTCCTTCACTGCGAGCGTAAGTCCAAATTGAGACAGACGGGTTGTACAGCCGACAAGGGCGCATTCGAGCAACTGCAAGAACGCCTCGACGCTGACTTCCGTGCTCAAGCAAACTCCCAACTGTTGTCCAACTGTCCACCAAACGCCGTGCACTTCGCCGCGGGCGGGTCACCACATCTTCCCTCCGTGGACGCGGATGTGATTCTCGACGCTGTCGTCGAAGCGAACGGACTTTGCTGCTCCTTCGATGCTCTACGTCGTCGTCCCCCACGACCGCCAAACGAACTATCCTACTACGAACCAATACGATTCTGCCGTACGACACCAACCAGGAAGAACCAGCACGTCCTCGCATTCGATGCCTTGGTGTTAAGTGATTTCCAAAACGCCATCCCCATCTTCGGTAACATAATGTGGGGTAGCGATTTCAGCACCAAGCGTATTCGTCTGCCTGCACTCCTGGACGAAGCGCGCGTTCGTGTCGCGAAGCTGAGCGAGCAGTTCCAAAACGTAGACACTCCTCCTCCGTTGTTGAACGATCATTGTCGGTTGTGCGAGTTCAACGCTCTCTGCAAAGCGGAGGCAGTGGAACAGGATCATCTTAGTTTGCTCACAGGAATGAGCACAAAAGAGATTAGGAAACACAACCAGCGTGGCATCTTCACAGTGAATCAGCTTTCTTACACCTACCGCTATAGGCGACCACCGAAGCGTGCGAAGAAGCTGGCCATGCCCCACAACTTCGCATTACAGGCGCGCTCATTACGAGAAAACACTATCCCCGTTCATGGGACGTTCGACCTGCCTAACACCGAAACCAATGTCTTCCTGGACATCGAAGGCCTGCCAGACAGGAAGTTCTATTACCTGATTGGTGTTCTGGTGGCGACCCGTCACGACGTCAAGTATCACGGTTTTTGGACTGACGACGACCAACAAGGAAGTAATTTTCAAGAGTTCCTATCATTCCTGAGCGTCTTTCCTGATTGCCCCATCTTCCACTTTGGTCGATACGATAGCGACGCCATAAGGAACGCCGCCCAACACGTAACAGAATCACTGCATCCTCAGCTAAGCAGTTTGCGCGCGAGACTCGTCAACGTGCTGACGCTTGTGTACCACCACATCTACTTTCCAACGTATTCCAACAGCCTCAAAGATATTGGGCGGTTCATCGGCTACGAGTGGTCAAGCCCGAATGCGTCTGGCACCGAAAGCATACTCTGGCGACATCGTTGGGACGAAACTCAGAGTCCCGAATGGAAAGCCAAGCTCCTTGAGTACAACAAGGATGACTGCCTCGCGCTTAAGCGGTTGCACGATTTCATTTGCACCGTGAAGTCTGCCGACCCCGTCCAACCGCCTAAAGGCGAAGACTGCTGGACAATACGGGACACCAAGGAATACCGACGCGACAACACGAACAAGCCTGTTTACGGCAAGGCACGCTTTGTTATCGAAGAGTTGGATCGCGTGAACTCCTGCGCCTATTTTGACTACCAACGCGAGCGGGTCTACGTGCGCACCAACAAGGAATTCAGACGCATCAACAAACGTACACAAAAACAGAAGACGCCACTCGCTCCCAACAAAATCATCGAGCTTTCAAGCAAGAGATGTCCGTGCTGCAAGAGCAAGAATATTAGACAACGAAAACTGGCTAGCAAGGATCTGATCGACCTTAGACGCTCCTCCGGTGGAATAAGGAAGTGGGTTGTGCGCCACGTCGGCCCACGCTACGAGTGTCCGGTTTGCTATAACTCTTTTCAGCCCGCGGGTATCCCGACCAGTCGAGAGATCTACGGACATGGCCTGAAAAGCTGGTGCGTTTACCAACACGTGGCTCGCAAACAGAGTATGCTGCAAGTTTATCACGGCTTGGGAGACATCTTTGACCTTCGGATACCAAATGTACTGTACCGATTCAAAAGCGTGATGGCCGAGTTGTACACCGACACGTACCACAAGATTCTAGGAAGCATACTTGCTGGTCCTCTTATTCATGCGGATGAGACACCGTTCAGGCTAAAGAAGGCTGACGGATATGTTTGGGTGTTCACCAGCATGAATTCCGTGTTCTATCTTTATCGGGCATCTCGCGACGGCGGATTCTTGAAGGACGTGCTCAAGGATTACTCTGGCGTTCTAGTTTCCGACTTTTTCACTGCATATGACTCCATTGACTGCCCACAACAGAAGTGTCTCATTCACCTAATGCGTGACATGAACGATTCTCTCAGGAAGAACCCGTATGACAACGAATTCAAGGAGATGTGTACGCGGTTTTCTGCCATTTTGCGGAGTATGATTGATACCGTAGACAGGTATGGGTTAAAGAAGAGGCACCTGCAAAAACACAAGAACGACGCACGGAGATTTCTGTGTTGGCTTGAGGGCGAGTCATACCACTCCGTAATTGCACAAGGATTTCAGAAACGCTTTGAAAAAGCTGAGTGGAAGCTGTTCACCTTCTTAGATCATGACGGCATACCATGGAATAACAACAATGCCGAACACGCGATGAAGTTTGTCGCGAGGAAGAGACGCTATGCAGATGGCCTCTCAACAGCAAAGTCCCTTCGGGAATTCCTGATCTTGTTGAGCGTTATTCAAACGTGTGAGTATAACAACGTCAACGTGCTTGAGTTCTTGTTTTCAGGAAAGACGGATTTGGAATCCATCACGCCGCAGGCCAGCACTGTATCGCCTTCGCCCGCGCCGCACGAAGATCTAATACGGGCACTAGCGGAAGATGGCATCTAGTCAGAGTTTGTGCCCCGCCCAGACGTTCCGACTCACAGACATTCCAGCATCGTCAGAATCCGATAGCTTCACTAGAAGGCTCACGTCAACAAAGTCCCCCATCGGCCTAAGCCCCGAAACCGGTGTACCGTCGAAGCCGGACCTCGCGGACGCCTGTTGTAAGCTACACTTGAACCATGAGAACATGGCTCAAGAAACAAATCACCAAACTGGAAGACTTCCGCAGGCACCCGGACCCCGATCTCGATGATTTGGAGTGGTGCGCCGAAGTCGTCCGGGATGCTGCCGACAAGGCCGCGCAGGCGGTCTAAACACCGGTCAGGTAATGCAGCGCTCGGGGTTCAGGGTTTCCATTCTAACTGGGCGGGAAGTTGCTTGAAAGAAGATATTCCCTCCCCTAGGGGAGGGCCGGTTGCAACGGTTGCACTATCTTCCTGACTTGCCGTCGTCAGGCGGGTTCTTTCTTTTGGAAGAACGCTTTCTGGCATCTTTCAGGCGGTA
>JAAEPW010001100.1 GCA_024232355.1 Chloroflexota bacterium
CATTGTCACCCAAACTATGGGGGTCCTCCGAGTCGTACCGATACACTTTGAACTCGTACCCATCATACTTGTTCAGTCCATCGTGAGTGCCAAACCACATAAAGCCTCTACTGTCCTGCAAAATACAAGAGACTGTAGTGCCAGCAAGCCCGTGTTCGAGCGAAATGCGCTCAAATTTAATGTCATTGTCCCTGGCCTGCCGCAGCATGGGAGGAAAATCACTGCTTTGTTCGCCCTCGATTGGAGTAATTCCTTCAGGAGTAGCAGTACCATCGGCCACAGCGGCCCGTTGGGCAGGCACGGCCGCCATCACGACGACAACCAACAACCCAAAGATAGGCGCACAGAATTTTTGAATAACTTTTGGCAACACGTTTATCTCCTACGCCTTTGTCCTACCCATTCCACACCACCACTCTACCTCGACGTAATCTTATCACACCTTACGCTTCCCCGCAATCCAAACCCACACACCAAAAGACCCAAACCCACCTGGGGCAACAACTCCCCTGACAAGCTCAGGTCCTGGTTGATCGGCAAAACACCGAGGCGAGATGACCATACCGATCAACCCTGCCTTCAGTCCCGCTTTTCCAACCCCAACTATCGTCCTCTAATTCGTAAATTCGACATGGTTCATATAGTTTGTTTTTGAGCCGAAAACATCTTTACAAATTCGAATAGGCTTCCGGTTGTGTTATGCACGTTCAACTAGCCGACTGGTGAACAGTCAGTTCAATTCAAAGGATGCCACAATGCAAATCAAGCGTCGGCTGGATAATCGAGCAATTCCAGCCAATCATCAGAGCCAGGGTCGATATTGGCCCATTGGTAAGGGCTCTTGCCAGCCCGTTTGCCTCGCTCGTAGACGCGCGTATTGTGCCATAGAATGAACAGGTTCAGGTAGGCTTGAGCAGTCTCCTGATTACGAAAGGCACGTCGATTGTTCAGGAACGATTTGAGCAAGCCGTTAATGCATTCAATGAGACTATTGGTATGACCCGCAGCGTCCAAGATATGCATCAGATAAGTAGCCAACGCGATGAGGGTTTCATCGCCATCCAGCAATTGCTCAAACAGAGCTTCAGCTTCGGCAGCCTGCCGTTTCCTGGACCGTCGTCCATTGATGAGTGCTTGGCGCAAACGCCAAGTACGGGCTACAGTGCAAATGAAGCGTTGTTGTTGAGCTTGCTCAGAGATATGAGTTGCCAACATTTGACCATAGGGTTTCAGCATCTCGGCTGCCCAGTCCAGAAAAGTGAGCAGATGATCTTGCTACCGGCGCAAAGAGCGGACGAACTTGTGTACCAGCGGCTGTTCGATCTGTTCCATAGCTTTGAGCGTCTCTTCGAGCAACCAAGCATTCGTCTCCCGGTCACGGATTTCACCGCTGCGCAGATCGACCAACTCCAACGCATCATAGAGATGTTCCAGCCAGTGTGCAAACGTATCGTGCTGTTCCATCAACAGGTCCGCCTTCTCGACTGCCGGAATGTACTGATCCAGAAAAAGCGTGTCATCCCAAGCCTTGAGCAATTGCTTTTCCAGGTCGTAAACTTTACGTTGAGCCGTCAAAGCGATTCGTTGCAAGTCATGACGCACTCTACCACCCCACCTCTCTATGTGCCAAGTATCCTTTTGAACTGCTACCTCCATCTCGGCCAGTTCCTGAGACTTGGCATACATGCGGGCCATGTCTTCTACCAGTCCCTTGATGTGTGCTCCACTGTCTTGGCTGACCAACAGAGCCGCTCCCCAGGTCTCAGCTTGGCAGTCCTCGCTGACCACACCCAGCAAGATGGTGGTACTTACCGGTTCAATGACCAACAAGATGGGCCAGCCCTGAAAGTACGTCTCGTCGCGCAACACGATCACGGAACCCAAGGGACTGCAGTCAATCTCTCTCAGTACTTGCCCCGCCCGCTGCCCCGATTGAGTGAGCAGTTCGCTCAAGGTGCCCAGACCACGAGGCCGACCGAAGGCCATTTTCAGGCAACTCTGCATCGGACGCAGGGCCATCTTGCCAGGAAAAGCCATCGTCAGTGCTGTACGAGCGATTCGGTTCAGCGTCGTCGTAGTCACCTTGTCGTGACCAGATGCTCCCATTGGTGCCCCTACAGTTCCAGCCTTGGCAGGTCTTCCCACTGGTGCAGGTTCCAAACCACGCGCAGCCCGCTTACCCATATCATAGATCGTCGGGCGCGAGATTTGAAGAATGTTCGACAACCAGGTAATGGCTCCCCAAGGCCGGATAGGACGCGGCGTGTTCACCACAGCCGCAGCGAACAACTGTTCAGCGACGGTCAGGTGGGATACCTTCGATCCCGGCACACTGGGACCGGCTGCCGTCATTTGCCACACCATCTCCATAGGCTCCGGCCACAACACGTTGGACAAAGTGGTTACTTGCGTGTACAATTCCATTGGAAGGCGACCTCCTTTCGATTCGGATTGGGTTTCCAGAATCTTACAGGAAAACGTCGCCTTCCGCTATTTAATTGTAAAGGTATTTTCAATCAGAAATGAACCATGCCAATATTTTGAATTCGTCGGCCACGCGGATGTCGTAGCCGTAGGATGAGAGTCCGTAGGAGATGACGCCGTCGCGCACTTGTCCATCCACGAATGGTTCGATCATTCGCTGCTCTAGCGCCATTTTGCGAATCCAGTGATCGGGTTTGAGGCTCATTGTGCTAGACTCCTTGAACAAGATGCAGGATGCAATAATGCAGGATGCAAGGTGCAGGATGTTTTTGTTTCTTGCTCCTTGCTTCTTGTTACATTCGTTCCGGCACGCTCATCCCCATCAGGCGCAGGGTGCGGGCCAAAACGACTTTGGCGGCTCGTACCAGCGTCAACCTGGCCTGGGTTTGTTCCGCTTCTTCCGGGTTGATGACGCG
>JAAEPW010001101.1 GCA_024232355.1 Chloroflexota bacterium
ACCAGGCGGACATAGTTGTAAATGCGTATCGCGTCGCCCTGGGGAGCACGGGAATTGTAATAGCCATTGTCTTGTTGCGTATAATGACTGAAATCTCCACCCTTGGGATCGCTGCGCTGTGCGCCTGCGCCGTGGATGTCAACCCAGTTATTATGCATATAGCCAAGCGCCCGCCCGAAACAGATATAGATGCCGTCTCTGCCGTTCAGCGTTGTCCCGGACCAATACCAAGGATAATCGGCTTTATAGTTCTCGTTGGTGATTTGGGTGCTGGAAAAAATGGGATCAATAGCGGCCGAGTCGGTCGTGTCAGGGGAGCGACTATAGTCCAGGATGCTCTGTAGTTCCTTGACGTCCGGTAAACGCCAGTCGTTGTGGCCCAAATAGTTCGCCGCGTTTTTCGTTTGCACCCAGGCGAGCGCGTCTTCCCAGTTCAGTCCCTCGTCGCTGTCGTCTTGTGTCCACATCAATCCGGTTGCTTGATCAGTAATCGTGCTGTCGCCATTGTCCTCGAAATCGTTGATGCCGTACTCGGTGTTGCCGCGCACACAGATAACGAAAAACGGCTTGTCGTTGCCGCCACCGCCAAAGCCCGGCGGAGGGCCGTAGCCCTTAATGCGGCCATCGGCGAAATTCACCCCGAACATTTGCGCTGAATTGTAGACATACGTGTTGCTTGTGGCCCACTGAGAATCGATGAGGCGCTCGTCATGTTCGGTGAATCCCCAAGAGAACACAAAGTAGTCTGTGACAATGAAGGGAATGGCGCCGTCAACGGTATTTCCGGGCTGCATGCCGTTATAGTTGGTGAGCGAAAAGAGCTCTTTTATGGTGGGCAGTCGCCAATCGCTGTAGCCGCCATAGTTGGCGACATTGAGCGTGTCGGGGTACGCTTGGGCCTCTGTGTACGTCAACTTGTCGTCGTAGGTGACTGCGCCGTCGCCGTCTGTGTCCGGGCTTTGCTGCCAGGTCAGGCCCGTGACGTTGTCCGTGACTGTGCCATCGCCGTTGTCGGTGTAGCTGGGCGTGTTGCCGGTGAGTTGGGCGTCCTGGCCGTAGAATGCCTCACCCTCGGTGGGGCAGGTAATCGCGCCGCTGGCATCATAGCACGCGCTTTGCCCGGTGTCGACGATGGAATAGGCCACGCCTGCGGGGGCTGCTGTTTCCACAGATGGGGCCTCGGCGGGTGCAACGGCGGTGGGCTGCTCATCTTGTGGCGCAGCAGGTGTCATTTCCACCACTTGAGCGACAGGCGGCTCGACGGTTTGATTCGCGGCAGCGGGGCCAGATGAACAAGCGGATGCCAGTAAGGTTACGAGTAATATCAGGTACAAGGCTTTGGCTTTCATTGGTTTCTCCTTTGTCAATGTGATTTTCTTACGAGTTGAAAGATCATTTTTATGGCGCGAACAGAAAATCCGTATTCGCAATATCCGGGATCGCTATCGGGTCCGAGTACAGATACGCGCCGTCGGGAAAGGACAGGTCTTCCAGCAAGTCAGTGCGCAGGGTCATCACCTGCGTTTGCTGCGCGGCGGTGAGGGCTTGGTTGACCTGGGCAAATGCTGTGGCGTAGCGATAGATGATCTCGCCGTCCAACTCGCCATACTGCCGCATCAGATTCAGGACGGTGGCCTGGTCTGG
>JAAEPW010001102.1 GCA_024232355.1 Chloroflexota bacterium
ATAACAAATGTTATACATGGCCAGGCCATATATGCGCAGTGTTGACGAGGTCTGCCCTAAAGATATGCCTTTTGTTATAGAAAGATTTGCCTTTTGTATAATGACAGCGCGAACTTTGTCGGGTATGTTGTGAGTGGGTGGTTTCCTTGCAGAGTGTGGTTGAGGAGCGGCTTGCCCAATATGACATCGAATTGTTAGGATTTACTGAGTTTAGATACCGGACTAGGACGACGAGGAAAAAATGAAGCGACGCCAGGTATTGATAGCCGACGACCTGCCCCAGACGCGGGACGGGTTGCAGGCGCTGTTGTCTATCTTGCCCGAGATCGAAATCGTGGCCGAGGCGGCCGATGGTCGAGAGGCTGTGCGTTTGGTGCAAGCGGTGCGGCCCGACGTGGTGTTGATGGACGTGTGCATGCCAGACATGGATGGCCTGGATGCTACGCAGATCATAAAGTCGTCGTGGCCAGAGACCAAGGTCATCGTGCTGACCATACACGCCGATTATCAGACAGAGGCTCTCGCCGCTGGCGCGGATGCCTTTTTTGTCAAGGGGGCCTCGACAGAAAAGTTGTTAGAGGCGGTC
>JAAEPW010001103.1 GCA_024232355.1 Chloroflexota bacterium
GTGATGACAAAGAACCTACATCGGCCACTTCTTTGCCTCCGACCATTGGAGTTGCAACTCCTTTCACGTTGCTTCTCCCCAGTTACTCTCTGGAGAATCTGGAAGTGTCAATCTAACTTCCTGGAGTTCTGAACCATGCCCCCTGTGAAGGGGCTTTTTCTTTTTACGAACGTAGACACTTGGACGCATAGACAATTCTGCTGGGCGTCTACGTTTAGATGAACTTGGACACCTGCACAATTTGTCCAAGTGTCTAAACGTCTAATGTCCAAGTTCATCCTCTTTTCCACAGGAATGTGAGAGCAGAGTACACTGACATCGTCCTCCCCGGCAACATTATGTGGAGCGGGGATGACTTGGTGGTAGTGGACACTGGGGAAGCATTCGACAACGACGAGAAATTCTACTGGACCTGTTTCAACGACGTGTGGCACCCGATAGGAGAAGCTGCATAGTGCCGATCCCCTTTGTGACAACAAAAAAAGCGTTAAAGTGGTAGCCCTCCTCTTGAGCATTGTTAGGTAACGAGGTATAATGCAGCGCTGTCAAAACTTGAAAGGAAATCAAGAAAACAAATGCAAATCAAACGTTTACTCATATCTCTCACCTTCGGTCTGGGAATGACCTTGACATCTTTATGGCTGCTGGCTGCCGGATCGATGACCTTGGTCTATGCAGATACCTATACCGTGACCAATACCAACCCCAGTGGCCCTGGCTCGTTGCGGCAGGCCATCATCGACGCCAATAGCAACGCCGGTCACGACACCATCGACTTTGGTATCACGGGCACCATCGTGCTGACGGGTGCGCTACCAGCGATTGGCGATGATCTGACCATCACCGGGCCGGGTGTGGAACAGTTGGCTGTCAGTGGTGCGAACGCCCACCGGGTGTTCTCTATTACTACTGGTGTCGCTGTGACCATCACTGCGGTGACCGTGCGAGATGGCAACGCCGACTATGGAGGCGGCATCTGGAGTGCGGGCGACCTGTACCTGGGCGCAGCGCGCATTCTCAGAAACTCGGCCTCCTACACCGGCGGCGGGGTGGAAATCTGGTCTGGCAGTGCGATGTTGGACGGGACCCAAGTAGTCAGAAACTCAAGCGGCTCGGGCGGCGGGATGTACGTCTGGGAGGGCAGCGCGACGTTGAGCGGGACCCAGGTGATCAGTAACTCGGCCCGTAGCAATGGCGGTGGGGTGCATATCTGGTCTGGCAGCGTGACGCTGAACGGGACCCAGGTGGCCGACAACTCGGCCTCCAACGGCGGCGGCGGGGTGTACATCTACGATGGCATCGCGACGCTGAACGTGAGCGGAGGGGTGATCATCAGCAACTCGGCCGACTTTGGCGGCGGGATGCTCATCTGGTCTGCCAGCGTGACGTTGAGCGGGACGGAGGTGATCAGCAACTCAGCCTCCACCGACGGTGGCGGGCTTTACGTCAACTATCCCGACGCGACGTTGAGCGTGAGAGGAGGGAGCATCGATAGCAACTCAGCCTCCAGCCGCGGCGGCGGGATGCTCATCTGGTCTGCCAGCGTGACGCTGACCAGAACGCAGGTAATCAGCAATTCAGCCTCCACCGACGGTGGCGGGCTTTACGTCAACTATGGCAGCGCGATGCTGAGCGGGGTGCAGATTGTTAGCAACACCGCCACCAACCACGGCGGCGGGGTGTACGTTAATCAGGGCAGCGCGACGCTGAACGAGACACAGATGTACAGCAACTCGGTCGCCTCCGATGGCGGCGGGGTGTACGTTGACTCTGGCAATGTGATGTTGAGCGAGACACAGGTATACAGTAACTCGGCCTCCAGGGGTGGCGGGATGTATGTCTATCAGGGTAACGCGACGTTGAGTGGGACACAGATATACGATAATTCAGCCTATGATAGCGTCAACTACTTGGGTGGCAATGGCGGCGGGATAGTCGGTGGTCATAATGGTAACATAATACTGAATAGAGTGCATTTGTACGGCAACTCGGCCTCCAACACAATCTTGTACAATGATGTTGGTGGCAATGGCGGCGGGGTGTACGGCACCAATATGACACTAAATGAGACGTATATTTATGATAACTCGGCCTCTCGCTCCGGCGGTGGGGTGTTCATTTACGGGGGAAGTGCAATACTGAACGATACGCAAGTATACGACAACTCGGCCAATCGGGGTGGTGGGGTGTCCGTCGATGAGGGCAGCGCGACGCTGAGTGGGACACAGGTGTATAGCAATTCGTCCTCCTACGTCGGCGGCGGGGTGTATGTCGACCAGGGCAGCGTGATATTGAGCAGGATGCAGGTGTATAGCAACTCGGCTTCCATTAACGGCGGCGGGGTGTATGTCTACCAGGGTAGCGCGACGTTGAACATGACGCAGGTATACAGCAACTTGGCCACCTCTGGCGGTGGGATGCACGTATTGCGGGGTAACGTGATGTTAAGCAAAACGCAGGTAGTCAACAATTCGGCCACCGCCCATGGCGGTGGGATTTACGTCTACGAGGGTAGTGCGACACTGAATGAGATACAGATGTATAAGAACTCGGCCCACTATGGTGGCGGAGTGTGCGTTGGGGATGGCAGTGTGACGTTGAGCAGAACGCAGGTATACAGCAACTCGGCCAGTTCGGGTGCAGGGGTGTACGTCAGTTCTGGTAGCGCGATACTGAGTGAAATACAGATATATGGCAACTCAGCTTCCTCCTATGGCGGTGGGGTCTATGTTTACGAAGACAGTGCGACCCTGAATGTGAACAAGGGAGAGATTCACAATAACTCGGCCGGTTCCGGCGGTGGGGCAGCCATCTACCAGGGCAGCATAACGTTGAGCGAGACGCAAGTGCTTAGCAACTCGGCCTATTGGGGTGGTGGGGTATACCTCCGTGAGGGCAGCGCAATGTTGAGAGTGAGTGGGGGGAGGATTGACAGCAACTTGGCCTTATTTGGTGGAGGCGGGATGTACATCAGCTCTGGCAGCGCGAGCGCGATGTTGAGCAAGACTCAGATCGCAGCCAACAATGCACCTGCCGGCAGCGCCCTACACACCGGAGGCACGATCACATCCATAACTGCGTTAACAATCACGGGAGATATCTACCAAGGGGCTGGATACTTTACAGGCTCCGATCACGATTTGCGAATCGAGGGATCACTGGTGTTGGCAGGCGGTGACTTTTACGCGCCAGATGCGCCCAACGAGTTGACCCTTACCGGTCTCTATACCCACACTGGCGGCACCTATCACCAGACTCAGATCGTGAACGGCAGCGGCGACGTGGGTTTTCCCAAGGTGGGTGGCTTGATCCTCAACGCCAACGGTCAGGACTTGGACAGCACCGAAGTAGCAGACATGGCAGGTGCTGACTGCACGGGCGTGACTGCCGGCGAAGCGGTCACGCACTGTTATATGATCACGCCTACTATCGCCGCCGGGCGGGACGCGACGATTACTTTTTATTACAGCGACAGCGAGATTCCCGGAGGCCAAAGCTGCGCAGCGATGGAAACCTACCGCTGGAATGCTACCTGGAACAACCTTCTGACACGGGATAGTTCTTATGGCACTAGTGGGCGGATGTGCGGTACTGATCCCTTGTCCATCCAGGTGAAAGATGTGACGACATTCTCACCGTTCGTTTTGAGAGGCTTGCTGGCTCCAGAGATCATGGTGGCCCCGTTGGATCTCGCTTTTAGTGAGCAGGATGTAGATGCTGGCCCAACCGTTTTCCAGACGGTGACTATCACCAACGATGGCACAGCCGATCTGTACATCAGTGTGGTTATCCCAACGGGTGATACAAGTGAGTTCATCCTGATCGATAGCGGCGAGACTACTTTGATACCCGGTAACATACGCACGATAGAGGCCTCCTTCGACCCATCTAGTGTAGGGGGTAAGGTTGTTACCCTGACAATTCAATCAGATGACGCAGACGAACCTATGGTAGACGTGATCCTGAGTGGTACGGGGACAAGTGTATCAGGACAGCCTGGTTACGGCTCGGACCCCGCACCGGGCAGTAGCATCGACGTGGGGACGACGAGTGTAGGTAGCACCATTAGCACCACGTTGACTATCAGCGAGACGGGCGAGGTGACCCTGATGGTTACGCCGACGTTGAGCGGCCCTGATGCGGCGGATTTTGGCTTTGCACCAACTACGCTCACCATCCTCGATGGTGGAGCGGCTCAAGACTTGATCATCTATTGCACGCCATCATTCACAGGAACATTGGTAAGGACGATGACAGCTACGCTTACTATGGTGCATAATGCACCTGGCGGTCCAGCTATCTATCCGTTGAGTTGCAGCAGTGAGGCACTAACCCACGTTTACCTACCGTTGGTGCTCAAAAACAACTAGCCGACGATCAGGTTCAACCATCAGGAGCTTCACAAACCTCCACAGTTGAGAAAATTCCAAGTCCCATCGGGCCTGCAAAGCAATTTGACAAAACACGGCGCTAAAGCGCCGTGCTAATAGCTTTGGATGCACAGCATCCGCCCCCGCTTTGCGGGCTTGTGATAGCCCCCGGAGGGGGGGTTTAGCTTTTAGCCGGACGGTTTAGCGTCCGGCGAACTGGGAGAACTGAACAGCCCTGGTTCTTGCCCGGCTGTGCCGTAAAACGGAAAAATGGCGGGGTTTGGGGATGTACAAAAGAGGTGCTGTCGATACCCGCAGATGTGGGGAGTGGAAGGCTCGGAATGGCGCAAAAGGCTGCCCGAAAGGTGGCCCCAATTAGTAGGGGATTGCTAAAAAACGAGGGGGTTCCGCTGCCCGACCATCCGCAAAGGCGCTGGAACAAAAAGAGACCGCCCAACCTTTGAACGTTTGGGCGGTTTTGTGTTGTCTGGCTCGTGGCGCTATGCTATGGATTCCAACGTAACCGAGGGGCCGTGATCACCGGCGCTGCAAATCCGCATCCAACGTCTCCAAATCGACCAACTGTGCCCCTGCCGCCTCTGCCCGGGTACGAGCGGCGTCGGTGAACCCGGCACGGGCAAAGAAAGCATAATGCACGCTCCACCCGTCGCCGCCTTCGGGCAGATTCTTCAACACCTTGGGCGTCTTGGTCTCGATCAACTCGCGAATCACGTCTCGCCGTACCTTGTCAGCCCCCCACTTGCACTCGCCCAGCAGGATGGCCTTCTCCTGCCAGTTGAGCGCCACCAGGTCCACCTGCACACCCTTTGACCAATGGCTGCCCACAATATCGGGTGGAAAGGGCAAGCGGCCCGCGCGGGCCTGCACCAACGCCCACTCGCGGCACAAATCCTCAAAAGCGGTCAGCCCCACAAAGGCCCGGAATTGCTCCACGATGCGCTGCCAGAGCACGTTCGTCAGTTCTTGCTCAACCAACCCCAGGTTGGGCTGAATGAAACGAAAGTAAAAGCGCAGGTAGGGATCGGCCAGGTGGTAACGGCTGTTCCGGCTGGACTGCCGTCGCTTTGGGGGGACGGTTGCCGGTAGACGGCGCTCGACCAAGCGGAGCGCCTCCAGTTGCTTGAGGTAGGGGCTAAGGTACGGGGAGCTCAGGTCCAACATGGAAGCGATCTCTTGCGGCGTTCTCCGGCCAGCCGCTATCGCTTTCAACACAGCCTCATACGTCTGCGTCTCGCGACGGATCACATCTCCCACCAGGACAAACGGCTCGCTACGAAACATCCCGGTGCGGCGCATGAACAAGCGCTGGATATTGGCTCCTATCTTTTCGGTATCGTTAAAGCGCTCCAGGTAGGCTGGGATTCCCCCGGCCACTGCATAGACGGCAACCTGTTCTGCCGTCGTATAGCGAGGCAGAAAATCGCCGAGAGCGGAAAAGGGCAGCGGATCAACCGGCAGTTGCGCCGTAAAAC
>JAAEPW010001104.1 GCA_024232355.1 Chloroflexota bacterium
AGTTGCAGTTTCTATAATCGTTGAAGAAAAGCGGTCAGTGGTATTATCTCCTTTGTCATTGAGTGGCTGGCGTTTAGCAACCTACTCTTGTTGTTCATGATATTTCTCAGCCATCTGGGGTTTGTTGAGGTAAAGCAGGGTCACTTTTGCGCCTGCCATTTGGTAAAGCAAGAGACTTGATTACGCGATCTTCGTGGCTACTATTCTTATTTCAAGGGGCACTGGGTGAGAGTGTGTCGAAATTTCGACAGACTGTCTTTGAGAATACAAGCTGAGGCGTCAGTAGGTCGGGAAACTCTAGTAGACAGTTTGCTAGTCCCCAACTTACCAAGTCATTAAAAAGGAGGTGGTGCAAGAGAGCGCGACAAGATGAAAACAGTTTGTCCAAGTTGAAAGTATGTATTGGGAAAACCTAGTGAAAACTCTATAAGGAGAAGAAAAATGTTAAACAAAAAGTGGTATGTTTTGCTAACTGCGTTATTGATCGCAGGCACGCTGCTGGCAGCCTGCGCCCAACCAACGCCCGAGACGGTTGTGCAAGAAGTGCAGGTCGAGGTCACCCGAGTGGTAGAGGGTGAGACGATAGTAGAGACCGTGACAGAGTTGGTCGAGGTCACCGTGGCGCCGGCGGCCGAGCCGGAGAAACCGGTGACATTGAACTGGAACCTGGGCACCGAGCCCCCCCAGGTTGACCCTGCCCTAAGCACCGATGGCACCTCCATCTTGGTTGACGAGCAGCTCTTCCTGGGGCTGACCGACTTTGACGACGAGACCAGCGAGGTCATCCCCGAGCTGGCCACCAGCTGGGAAGCTTCAGACGATGGTTTGGTCTGGACGTTCCACATGCGGGACGACGTGCCGTGGGTGCAATACAACCCGGCCACCGGTGAGACCGCCATCATAGAAGACGATGAGGGCAACCCCCGTATGGTCAACGCCCACGACGTGGTGTATGCCACCAAGCGTACCGTTGATCCGGCGACCGGCTCTCAGTATGCCTATGTGCTCTACATCATTGAGGGCGCAATGGACGTTAACACTGGCGAAGAGACAGACCTGGACACCATCGGCGTCGAGGCAGTTGATGACTTTACTGTCGCCTTTACCCTCCGGCAGCCCGCCGGCTACTTCCCCGGCATCGCCAGCATGTGGGTTGTCCGTCCAGTTTATCAGCCCGCCATTGACGATTGGGGCGCCCGCTGGGTTGAGCCTGGCTACCTCGTCACCAATGGCCCGTACGTGATGGACGAGTGGGTCCACTTTGACAGCATGGCCCTGGTCAAGAACCCCCATTACTATGACGCCGACAGCGTACAGATCGAACGCGTCGAATTCACAATGATCGTCGAGGCGTCCACCGCTATGGCCATGTACGAGAACAACGAGCTGGACAACACTGGCCCGCCGTTGGAGGAAATGGACCGCGTCAAGGCTGATCCTGTCCTCAGCGAAGAGCTGGATATCCGCTCCATCCTGTGCACCTACTACTATGGTTTTATCAACAACAATCCGCCCTTTGATGACCCACTAGTGCGCCGGGCCTTTTCTGCGGCCGTTGACCGCGCGAGCCTGGTCGAGAACGTGACCAAGGGTGGGCAGATCCCCGCCAACACCTTTGCCCCGGTAGGCATTTTCGGCAACACTGCCGAAGATCCGGAAATCGCCGGGTGGGCTTTGGACTCTGAACTGGGCAAGCAAAAGGCCCAAGAGTGGCTGGCCGAGGCCGGTTACCCCAACGGCGAAGGCTTCCCCGTGGTGCAGTTGATGCACAACACCAGCGAGGGACACCGCTCCATCGCCGAGGCCATCCAGGCCATGTGGCGTGAGACCCTCAACGTCGAGGTCGAGGTCACCAATATGGAGTGGGGCGTCTACCTGAATCACATCGAGACTGGGACTCCGCTGGAAGAGATGCCGCACGTGTTCCGTTTGGGCTGGTGCGCTGACTATGCTGACAACAACAACTGGCTGCACGAGGTATTCAACAGTTCGGAAGGCGCCAACCGGCTGCGCCGTGGCTGCCTGGACGACACCTGCACCCAGACCGAGGAACTCGAGTTTGACAGACTCACCGCGCAGGCTGGTTCCGAGCAAGATCCGGCCGTGCGTTTGGAGTTATATCGTGAGGCCGAGAGACTGTTGGCCGAGGAAGAAGCCGCTTACATTCCGATCTATTACTACAGCGGCGTGAATCTGAACAAGCCTTGGCTGACCCGCACGTACCAAAAGCTCGCTGGGCAGCACTTTGACAAGTGGACGATTGACTGGGATGCCAAGAAGGCGGCAACCGAGTAATCACTCTGCCGAGTTTCATCAAGTTTAAAAAGCCATGCAGTTCCTCGTGAGAGGGGCTGCATGGCTTCCTCATCAAGGTTGATCTTGGTACTTGAACTCACTGGATCAGGAAATGCTTCAGGGGAGACGTCAGATTTCTGCTTCGAACCCGGACCTGGTATCTTGAGTCTGTCGAAGGAATTCTCCAGGTCGAGCAGAGTTAGAGCTATTAAAATTTCATCATTCATCTGTTGAGTACTTTTAGCGCTGTCCGTTTGGTGATGGCGCTTGTGGAAGGCAAACATGACTCGATACATTGTCCGACGCGTTCTTTCGTTTATTCCTGTGCTTCTCGCCGTGACCGTCTTTACTTTTGTTCTGGTAAGGATCATTCCCGGCGGACCTTTTGATCGTGTCGGCGACAGAACCCTACCACCAGAGATCATTGCCAACTTGGAAGCTGTATATCACCTGGATCAGCCGGTGTGGCAGCAGTACCTGACCTATCTCTGGAATGTGGCTCACTTGGACCTGGGTCCTTCTTTCAGTTTTCCTACTCTGTCGGTGAACGACATTGTCGCCCTATCGCTTCCCATTTCTGCCCATTTAGGGGCCATGTCTATCGCCTTCGCGCTGGTCGTCGGTATCCCGATCGGGTGTCTGGCTGCCTTCAAGCACAATACTGCGGTTGACTATGGGGCCACTTTTGTGGCTATTCTGGGTGCTTCGGTTCCTAACGTGGTGCTGGGACCCATATTGGTCTGGATATTTGCCTTAAAGTTAGGCTGGTTCCCTGTCGCTCGGTGGGAGGGGCCAGAGTATTGGGTGCTGCCGGTGTTCACCTTGGGCACTGCCCTCTCGACCGGCATCACTCGTCTGACCCGGGGCAGCTTGCTGCAGGTGATGCAAGAGGACTATATCCGCACTGCTCGAGCCAAGGGATTGCGCGAAGTGCTCGTGGTCACGCGCCATGCGCTCAAGAACAGCATGATTCCCGTGGTCACGATCTTGGGTCCTATGTTTGCCGGTGTTTTGACGGGCACCTTTGTGATTGAGACGATCTTTGGCATTCCGGGGCTGGGCAGGCACTTTACGACCAGCATCGGAAACCGTGACTACCCGGTAGTGCTGGGCGTAACCTTGCTGTTTGCGGTGTTTCTGGTGGTCGCTAATCTATTGGTAGACATTACCTATGCCTGGCTCGATCCCCGGATCCGTTTTGACTAGAAAACATCTGATTTTGGCGTTGTTCAAAAACAACGTTGCGTTACTTGCGTGATTTTACTCGTGGGTACTGATTCAGTTGAATGGGATACTTTAATGACAATCTGATTGGGACTTGAATAGGGTTGTAGCCACGGATTCCATTCCACGCAATAACTTTTTGCACTGATGGACTGGAACACTACGAGGAAAGCGCGGCTACGTCACAAT
>JAAEPW010001105.1 GCA_024232355.1 Chloroflexota bacterium
CTCAAAACAGCTTTGGATGACTCCTATTGCACGTCAAAAACATCCGGTGGAGTGTCCAATGTTTGAGTAAAAGTGTCCAGTGCGAAACCCTAGCTCATTTGTTCGGTTTGAACACTACCGAATAGAGCATATCGCAATTTGGCTGTCAGAATGGGTCTAGTCGAGAAGGGGCACCCCCCTCATCACGAAAGGAGAAAATCATGTTGAATAAAAGTTTGTACAAAGTGGGTCTGGTGGCGGCAATCTTGTCTACAGTCGGATGGTTTGCTTATGTATTTGGGTCAATGAGCTCGCCTGATATGTCGGGGCTTGATGGGCGCCAACTTTTCCAGGCGTATCAGGATGCTCGCTCTACTTTAATGTTCTATAGCTGGGGCGGTGTCTTTGGGGCATTACTGACAATTCCGTATGCCCTGGCCTTTCACTATGCTACCAAAGACGCAGGGGCAGTACGTTCGTTGGCGACAACGACGCTCGTAATTGGGTCTGTGCTAACGGCCCTTGGGTTTATGAAAACGTTGACCCACGTCTACTTTTTCACTCCGGCCGCCCTGGCAGCCCCGGCGGACCAATTGCAGATGATAGAAATCGCGGCACGTTTTGCCGGACAGGTATTCGAGGTGCCCTGGTTTTTTGGCAGTTTTTTGGCTTATGGCCTGGGTGCTGGTTTGATGGCAGTTCACGCCTGGCGTACTGCTACCGGGCCTAAATGGTTGAATGGTGTGGGCATCGTGGCCGGTCTATCGGGAATCGTCTGGCTCCGTCATTTTTTCCCCTTTCTTATGCCTCTGGAAGCCCTGGGGAGTTTGGTGAACATCCTGACGGTCACAGTTTGGTGTATTGGCCTGTCGGTTGTGCTGGTGCGGCAAAAAGAACCTGCCAACCAGTAGGTTGGAGAGTGTAATGGAGATCACCGGGCAAACAACAGTCTATGAACTACTTAAGGAATATCCACAATTGGAGCAGGTCATCATCGACGTGAACCCCAGGTTCAAACAGATTCGTAGTCCAGTTGTGCGCCGGACAGTTACCCGAGTTACATCACTTCGCCAGGCCGCGCAGGTAGGAGGCGTCCCAGTTTCAGAGTTTGTCAATCATCTCAGAGAGGCCGTTGGACAGCCTCCTGATGGGGCTATGGATGCAGCGAAGGAAGAGCCGCCCGAGATAGCGGGCTGGTTGGATCAGTCGCCGTCAAGAATCGTAGACGGAAAAGTCTGGCTGGATGCCGGAAAGAATCCCCTGGGCGAGATAAACAAAGAGTTGAAAACAATGTCGGGGCATGATGTGCTATTGTTCAAGACCGACTTTTCCCCGAAACCTTTGATTGACACTCTTCGGGAACAGGGGTATGAGGTAGCGTCGGTTCCGTCGGATCAAGTGGGATGGTACAATACTTTTATTCGGAAAAACCCCGTGCAGTGAACGGTCTGCAATTGGAGTCGAAATATATGTCTACTAATAATCATCCCCGAATAATCAGGGAGAACAAAACCGTCCAGGCTATGATTCACATCTATTGCCGTGGACAGCACGGGGCTGGGGACGAGCTCTGCTCGGAATGCAGCGAGCTTTTGGGTTATGCCCGAGAGCGCCTGGTCAGATGTCCGTTCCAGGAAGGCAAGACCACCTGTGCCAACTGTGCTATCCATTGTTACAAACACGATATGCGGGAAAGGGTCCGCGTCGTGATGAGATATGCGGGCCCGCGGATGCTCTCCCGACACCCGATCCTGGCCCTGCTTCACCTGTTGGATGGTCTGCAAAAGGAGCCAGTTCGATCAGAGCGCGCAACCATCAGAACGCATTGAAAAAGGAAGGTTAATGTACGCAGACACAATCGATCATCTCGCAAAAGTCGCCGCCACAAAGGTAGCGTTACTGAAGCGAAACCCGCTCGGCTTTTTCATTGGAGCGATGAAGGCAGGGGCGCATATCGGCCTCGGAATAATCCTGATCTTTGTTCTCGGATCAAAGGCCGATCCGGCCTATCGGAAACTTATCATGGGGACAGCCTTTGGGATTGCGCTTACCCTGGTTGTCTTTGCGGGTTCTGAACTGTTCACCGGCCACACGATGTATATGACGCTCGGTTGGCTTGAGAAAACGACGAGCTTTTTAGATCTTGGCAAGGTCTGGCTCGTGGTCTGGACCGGCAATTTTGCGGGGGCAGCGTTGCTCGCCGTCATTTTCGTCCTTGGCGGAGGTGGAGGGATGGTTAGCGACAGTTCGTCGTTCCTCAACCGAGCTGCGAGTGCCAAAATGAACGCGCCCGGCATCGAACTCTTTGCCCGTGGCATACTTTGCAACTGGCTCGTTTGCCTGGCCTTGTGGATGTCCGGCCGGACAAAGAGCGACGCTGCGAAATGCATTCTCATCTTTTGGTGCCTATTCGCCTTTATCGCGAGTGGGTACGAACACTCTGTTGCCAATATGACCCTATTTTCCATCGCCCTTTTCGGCACACACCCCGCAACCGTGAGTCTATCAGGGATGGCGTACAACCTGTTTTGGGTGACGCTCGGCAATATGCTTGCGGGCAGCATATTCGTGGCATTCGGCCACTGGCTGTATTCTGGGGCAAACATAGAAAATCCAAGTGAACCAATCTTATCAAATAGATAGAAGGAGTGAACAATATGGACGTTCGAGCACAAGTATCAACGGTTTTCCACCTGGACAAATGCATCGGCTGCCACACTTGCAGCGTGGCCTGCAAAAACATCTGGACCGACCGCCAGGGCACCGAGTACATGTGGTGGAACAATGTGGAAACAAAGCCGGGCACCGGCTATCCCACATTGTGGGAGGATCAGGAAAAGTACAAGGGCGGGTGGGAGAAAAGGGGAGACAAGCTGCGCCTCAAACTGCAAGGCCGTTTGGGCGTGTTGGGCAATCTCTTTTTCAATCCGCGCCTGCCCACCATGGACGATTACTATGAGCCGTGGACCTACCGCTACGAGGATCTCTTTACCGCTCCCGCCGGAGACGACCAGCCCACCGCCCGCCCCATCTCGATGATCAGCGGCGAGCCGATAGACGTCGAGGCTGGCCCCAACTGGGACGATGACTTGAGCGGTTCGCCGGTCTATGCCGCCAACGACCTCAACCTGGAGAGCCTGACCGAGGCGGAGCGCCAGCAACTCTTTGCCA
>JAAEPW010001106.1 GCA_024232355.1 Chloroflexota bacterium
ATTCTTGGAGCAAATCAGGTGTTTTACGGGAATTCCTCAAGCTTTTCCGCCTTTTTCGTAGCGTTTTTATACTTGTAACCTGCTTTCTCTGCCAAGTTTAGGATAATTTAATAACTGGAAAAGCCCTATTCCTGTTGCCTTTCATATGCCTTTAGCAAAAAGTGTCTGGTAGTGAAAATACGGAAAGGAAACGGGGCTCAGAATTTTGCTGTTTTACGACACATCGCTCTGAATTTGCTCAAACAAGAGAAAACGGCCAAATGTAGCACTAAAAACAAACGTCTCAAGGCTGGGTGGGACGAGAACTACCTACTCAGAGTCTTGTTGTGGCGATTGCTCTTCACCCACCGCCTGGATGCTCCCTTATCCTCTGTGCGATTCAAATGACGCACCACTTGGCTAGAAAATCATTTATGTATCTAGACAAAAGTCGCATTTGATTGCTCTTGGGCTCCAGGCAGTTTATTCTCCAATCATTTGACCTCTACCATTACCTCAGCCACAACTGTGCGCCACTCTTTGGGAGTATTGATATTACGGAAGGAACGCAAGCCAGGGTCCAGGTGCTCAATCTCGGTCGGATCCACGTAGCGCGTCCGCACATCGTCGTAGAAACAGAACGCTTGGCGCTCGCCGGCGCGGATGGCGGATTCGATGACAGGCAGGCAGCTTTTACGGTAAACGGCGTGCAGCGGTTCCAGCCACTCGCCCGGCCGCAAGACAACCAGGTCTATGTCTGTCGCAGCCTGGGCAAACCACGCCATCACGGCAGGGTCCAGAAACGGCATATCGCAGCCCACTACCAATGCCAGATCATAGGTAGCAGCCCGTAACCCAGCGTGAATTCCCCCCAAGGTTCCCACGCCAGGAAAAACGTCCGTCACACTGCGGTCGGCAAAGGGGGCATAGAGTTGGGTATCGGTGGCGGCGATGATGATTTCATCGGCGACAGCTCGCAACCGTTCGGCAATCACCGCAATCATAGGGCGATCGGCCAGGTCCAGCAACGCCTTGTTGCGCCCCATTCGGTGGCTGGCACCGCCCGCCAGAATTACCCCGGTGAGTCCGTTCTTTGTCATATCTGCTACATCAACGTCTCGATCAGGTCAGCCAGACCAACCACGTCGTCCAAGCTAAATTTAGGCAGGTCATACGGCACTGCCACGTCGGTGACTAAGGCCAAGAGTTCGTCTGACGTGCAGATTGGCTCTGTGCTCCGCTCCGCCCGAACTATCTCTACCTTGAGCTTGCCTGTCCGTTTGTAGCCCTCGGTCAGAATGACGTCCACGCCGTTGATGGTGGCGGTGATTTCCTCCAGCGTCGGCTCACGATCCACGCGACGGATAGCGGCCACCTTATCTGGCGCGGCGATGACCACGTGATCGCTGCCCGCCTGGGCGTGACGCCAGGTGTCCTTGCCCGGCTGATCGATTTCAAAACCGGGATGGGAGTGATGCTTGATCGTAGCCACCCGGTAGCCGCGCTGCTTGAACTCGCGGATCAGCTTTTCCAGCAGCGTCGTTTTGCCAGACTTGGAGCGTCCCACTATGCAGATGGTGGGCGGGGTCTTGGACCAATTCATAATATGCACCTCCAGCACAGGCACGGCACAGCACGTGGCCGTTGTTGCGTACCTCGCGCCGATCGTTGATTCCCTCGCCACACCGGTCGCAGCGCACCCGGCTGACCGGTGGCCCCGGCATGTCCTCCTCGGGCACGATCAGTCGGACCTCCTGTACGGCCATCAGTTCCTCGTCTGGCATAGCAGCATAGGCTGCCGTCTGGACCGCGTGGCGACCGCCGTTCACGTGTGGGGCATAGGCTGGCGCTCGTTCCCGTGCATCTTCCAACGCCGTTACCCGTACCGCCCGGCCGGTGTTCGTATCCACAAAGGTGGCGGCCAGTTTGCCATAATCCACGTGTTTCATCGTGCGCTTGCCCAGCCGACAGCCAGTCACACTGCCGATGGCGTCAGCCGCGCAGCGGTCAATCTCCAAGTACACCAACAGCCGCTTGCTGGCACGTGGCTCGTCAATGCCCAGTGCACGGCAACCGGCCAAGGCCATACGCACGCCGAGCACCTGGCCCGGGCACAGGTGCCCGTGGACGGTGGCCGCTTCATTTAATAACGTATCTAGGTCGCGCATCGTGATTTCCTTTTCATATATCAGACTATGCTTTCGCACTAGCCTCAGTAGAGATCAGGCCGCTTACCAACCTGATGATTAACCCAACAAAAGTGACCAGCCAGGCAAAGAGTGCCACGTAGACAAAGTAGCGGGGAATCACGGACAGGAACGGCAGCTCAATAGCCTTGGCTAACTGAAACGTGCAGGTGGTGTACATACCCAAGGGAAAGACCAAGCCCCAGTATTGGGGATCGTACGTAAAAGGAAAGCGTTTGTAAAAGTGTCGCCAGGCGCCCAGGATGAACAGCAGCGGAATCCACCACGTACTTGTGATCCAGAAAAAGAGCGTGAATCCCTTTAAAAAGGGCAGCAACCCTTGCAGGAATGTCCATTGGGAGGCGTTCAGTAGGAGCGTGGCTCCGGCCAATGTAGAGATGGCGACTGCGCCAGTGTTGATCCAATACGGTGGCCCCAACTGTTTTGGCTCCAATCGGAAGAAAAGCAGGCGGTAAAAGATCAGCGATATGATGAGGATGTACAACATACCGCCCAACAGGTACATGACCAGCGCAAAGAAGAGGAGCACCTCTTGCCAGGCTGCAAAACGAGGAGCGATCAACGTGCCCAGGATGCAGATGGATTGTGTGGACACGACGACCACCAGCCACGCGCCATTTATCCCGGTGTCCAGGCTAGGTTTTTCCTCACGCACTATCGCGGCTGTAAAGAACGAGTAGATCAAGATGAACCACAGGATAACCCCCAGCCACCAAAGTATGCTCGCCGTGGCCAGGTCTCCCGCCAGGACCACAAACTGGGTCCCCAGCACACACGTCCCGGCCACCACGGTAAAAAAGCCGGGGCCCCGGGCGTGGTTGGCCAGGTCTGCCACCAGGTGCGAAAAGTACCGCAGCAAGCGACCGAGCGTAAAAAGCCACAGTATCCCGTAGGCCACTTTGTTGATCTGAAAGAGCAATCCGGCTATCGTTTTCATCCCCAACAGATTACTGGCAATAGAGACGATGCCGGTAGCCATCACCAGGGCAAAGTAACCAGGAAACAGGTTGCGCATTCCGTGTTTGATGTTGTTTATCATGAGTCTTTGGCCTCCCAATTCTTTTGGATGTTATGATTCCTTCATTTTGTCTGCTCGTCCCCGCCGGTTCCAGATCACCACCTGGTAAGGTCGCCACAGGTACGTGATGGGGAACGTCACCAGGTGCACCAGGCGGGTAAAGGGGAACAGAGCCACGACGAGAAAGGCGCTCAAAAAATGCAGCTTGGGTATCAGGGGGAGGGTGGTGACGTACTCTATCTGGGGGTTGAATTTCAGCAGCGAGATCAACCAGGGCGCGGCTGTGTGTGCGTACCAGACGGATCCCCAGCGGTACGAAAAGGCCACCCAAAAGCCCAGCACCACCTGAGCCAGCAGGGCCACCAGCATCACCCAATCCATCACCGAGGTGACGACCAGGAGCCGGGAATTCCTCATCCGTCGCAGGATCAGCAAGCTCAACCCGGCCATCGTCACCAGCGTCAACGCTAGGCCCGTTATCTCCATTACGTAGAGGCGCGCCGGAGGGCCGAGCAAGGCCGTCCAGGCGCCCGGGAACAGGACCGCCAGCAAATGGACCAGCAGGATGATGGATATCCCATAATGCCAGGGCACTGAACCCCAAAACAACTGCCGATTCTCCATAAACTGAGAGGATAGGCTGGTATAGGAAAAACGATCGTTAAAGTAACGATACGCGCCCACGATGACGGCCAGGCCAACGGCCACGTACGGAAAACCTACGAAAAGTATCACGTCAATCATTGTTCATTCCTCCCCATTTTGTAGTCGGAACGGATTAGATGTTGGAAGCTATCCGATCACTAATCCATTCCCGAACATTGCTGCAAACGTTTCCTGCCTGTTTCATAGTTTCCTTCATTTCCTCTGGAGGTTCCGAGCCCAAAAACGCTTCCAAATCAGGTATCTCAAAAAAACCAATATATTGGGGCACCTCATCACCTCGAAGCACTTGATTTAGCGTGAATAACTGCCAATTCTGACAGTATTTTGACATTGTTGGTGTGCCAAACTTTTCCATATATTCCATAACCCCTTTTTCATTCTCTGGCAAGACCTCGAACGCATAAAAGAACAAGTTTTTCGTTTTTGACAAGACAATTCCTCCCAATTACTGTGTTTCTCGTTTAACAAGCATCCCACACTTTCAACTATGTCAGCAATCGTCAATAGGTTATTCGACTGCCACCTCACCATGCTCCTCCCGGAGCACTAGCAAAAGCGCTTGGATAACCCCACTGTAAGGATTATCACCATTCTCCCCAAACGTCTGCGCCATCTTGTCCACGGCCGGGATCACTCCCTCGCCGACCAGCGTCTGAGCAAACTCCCCCGTCCCGCCCAGCGCCAGAAAGCGCAGGATGACGGGCAGGTGATCCGGCAACTCGTTCTCGATTGTAAAGTCGCGCGCCCGGTAGCCCTCGTTGAGCCGGGCCAGGAACGCCCCACGCTTGTAGCTTTCGCCAAAGAGTTGGTACCCCACGTAGGGATAACAGACTACCTGCAAATCAAAGGTGCTGGTATAAAGCTCCTCCAGGCGATCCGATGGTGTCTGCTCCACAAAGGCGCGAAACTCATCCACCAAGGTGGCCGCCTCCGGATTAACCGTCGGTAGCAAGTCGGTGCACGCTTTCGCCTGCCCGGCGAGATCGGTGTGGGTGGGATATTCCAAGAGATCGGCGAAGAGCCGGTAAAGGTGGTGGATAGTTTGATCCCTTGTGATGGGTATAGTCGAGCTATCTGTCATCGTCATAACTCATCCTCCCCGCTCGGCCTTGCGATGAAAGCCAACGCCAGCTTGTTTCTTGTGCGTGAACGGGTCCATCACTTGCTCGATAGCTGTCTCACGCGCCATCGGCGGGATCACGAACCGGTCTCTGAACGTCGCCAGGGACGTCAAGCGATAGATCGCCTCGGCCTCCTCCGCGGTCATCTGCGCTTCAGACAGCGCCTGGGTCACCTCTTGGGAGGAGATGTCCCCGACGGCCTCGGCCCGCTTGTAGAGCCGCACGGCGATGAGTTTTTTGTACACCTGGGCGACCACGTCCTCGTTCTCCGGGCCACCCGCAAAAAGAGCGGCCATAAAGCGTAGAGGAACCCGCGCGCTCTCCAGGGAACTGAAAAAGTCGTCGGCCATACGGTAGCCGCCGCCATCCTGCGCGGAAGCCAGGACCGGCAACAACGGCGGGACGTAGAACAGCATGGGGACGGTGCGGAATTCGGGATGCAGCGGCAGGGCGAGTTTGTACTCTTGGACAAGCTTGTACACTGGTGATTTTTTCGCCGACTCGATCATCGCGTCGGGAACCCCGTTCCGCCGCGCCTCCGCCACCACCTCCGGGTCGTTGGGATCGAGGATCATCGCCCGCTGGGCGTCCACCAGTTCATCGTCGGGGCTGGCGGCCATCTCTTGAATGCGGTCGGCATCGTAGAGCAACACGCCCAGGTAGCGGATGCGTCCCACGCAAGAGTGGAAGCAAGCCGGAGCCTGCCCGCTCTCCATCCGGGGATAGCACAGGATGCACTTTTCCGATTTGCCCGTGGACCAATTGTAATAGACCTTTTTATACGGACAACCAGAGACGCACATACGCCACGCCCGGCACTTGTCCTGATCCACCAGCACGATGCCGTCCTCGCCCCGTTTGTAGAGCGCGCCGGACGGGCAGGCCGCCACACAGCCGGGGTTCAGGCAGTGGTTGCAGATGCGCGGCAGGTAGAAAAAGACGAGCCGCTCTATGGCAAAGAGTTGCTGGCG
>JAAEPW010001107.1 GCA_024232355.1 Chloroflexota bacterium
CATCGGGGCTTACCAGCACCGGCAGACGTAGATGGTTCGAGGGGGTCACCGCGTGTGACTGGGACTTCCAGACGTGAGCGCGCCATTGCGAAGAACGCTGTGTGTGGCGTCGCATAGGCTTGGCATTGTAGCACATCGTCGTGTCGGCCCAGTTGCCATCTTCCCGTGTCGCCCAGGAGGTCCAAAAGCAGCCGGTTTTGCTGCCAGTCCATCAACTCCACCCCCTGTCGCACCTGGCATGCAACCAATGTGCAGTTGAAGGCAGTGAACCAGGTTGACAGGGGTAGAGATGGCTGTCCATCGCTCTGCACAAGCGGCGGGACGGATGCGGCGACACTCTGTTAAGAGTTTGGCGTAGTCTTCGGGATCCTGAACGGCAGACATGACACGGCACACACAGGGCAAAATGTAGCAAAGCGGGCGTAACCGGGAAACAAACAGACAGAATTTGTAATGTAATTTGTGGTGCACTAGCGCGAGTGGCAGAAGTCACCAGGCAAAGCCAAAAACCAGGCAAAGCAAAACAACGCGGGCGGCGATGTAGTTTTACGTAATGCTTGCAAGAAAAACCTGGCGACTAGTGAGAAAACTAGTGAAAATGGCATTGCAAATGGACGGCACAACACAACTCACTGCCCTTGGTGGTCGAGCAGAC
>JAAEPW010001108.1 GCA_024232355.1 Chloroflexota bacterium
GCAGCAACACCTCAGTCATTAGCATCACCCAGATTGCCAGCCAGGCCAGGCATCGTGAGCGTATCGTCGGCACGCACTTTTGGAATCCGCCGTACCTGATCCCATTGGTGGAGGTGGTTCGGGCCAAAGAGAGCGCCGACCGGTGTATTAGCGCGACTTATGACCTGCTGGCGCGGGCCGGCAAGCATCCCGTCCACGTGCATAAGGATGTGCCTGGATTTGTCGGCAATCGTTTGCAACACGCCCTGTGGCGCGAGGCTTTTGCCATTATCGACGCCGGGATTTGCGAGCCGGCCACGGTTGACGAGGTAATATGTCAAGGGTTTGGGCTGCGCCTGCCTACCCTTGGCCCCGTCGAGACCGCCGACATGGTTGGCCTTGACCTCACCTTTGCCATACACGACTACATCCTGAAATATCTCAATGCCGACCCAAGTCCATCAACCACCCTACAGGCCAAGGTCGAGGCGGGCGAGCTGGGATTCAAGAGCGGGGCCGGATTCCTGAAATGGTCAGAAGCTGATATTGCCGAATCACGAGCCCGCCTGGTGAACTATCTCATTAACATCTTGGCCGAACAGCAAAGACAGTCGAAAGGAGGGGCTAAATAGATCAAATTTTAACAATATCCACCACCGATTGAAACGGTAGCACTGCCCTAAACCGTGGTGATGACATTAGACCGTCGGAATTTGCTCCAAGCGGGTTTGTAATCGTTCGACTGCGCTCACGACGCAGCCCGCGACTTGGGCCAAAAACGGCCTTGATTTCGCCTAA
>JAAEPW010001109.1 GCA_024232355.1 Chloroflexota bacterium
ACGCCTTGACCAAAATGGTACGGAGGCCGGTCTTGACCCTTGACGCTGGTTAAGACGATATCCCAGGCGCCCCCGGCGGACAGCAGACAGCTAAGGGTCAGGAGAGTATCTTAGTACGGAATCAGGGAACTCTCAAACCGCTTCACCGGCTGAGAAAGCTGGTGATTCCACCTGCCGGGAAAGGCAGGGCACGAGAATGCCAGTGCGCGGGAGAGAGGGCGGAGGCGGCGTAATAGCCAAATGCCTGCCTGTAATGGGTGGGACAAGGTGAAGGTCCGCCAGGAAAGGTCGGAAGGAAAATCCGTCAGATGGTCATTGGAGGTCAGCTATTGACTTTAGCGAAAGCTACTGAGGCGGCCTCCCGTCGCAAGACGGACCTGCTTCGGATGATTACCGAGGGTGAAACAACCCGATGACCGGACCGGAAAGCCGGATGCAGTGAAAGTTGCACGTCCGGTTTGGGGCGGGGGAAAGGTTGAAAAACCCTACCTATCGCCACATCATAGTTTGGCACGGCGTAACGCACCGTAAGCCCAAATTCGGCACGAAATAACGTGCCAACTCAATATTTTAGCCGGGTAGGCCTTGTAGCAAGCGTAGCCTGGGTTGTAGGATGGGTAGAGGCGCGCCCCGATGGTGGTTTTGGGCATGGTCTTTCCCGCGCCGAAACCCATCAC
>JAAEPW010001110.1 GCA_024232355.1 Chloroflexota bacterium
GGAGGCCTCTTCCCACAGGGGCATAGAGCCTCGCTCGGCAAAGAGCGGCCACAAGCCAACAAAGAACCAGCCATCCAGGTCGGGATAGGCTTGCATCGTCTCTTCCACCACCTGCACGCCCTGGTTGATGTCGTCATAACAGGCCACGGTGGTTACAATCTCGATGCCCGGATAACTCTCGGCCATTACATCCTCAAAGCCGCGCATACGCTCTTCCAGGTTGAGGGCGCCGGGCACGCCGGTCAGCATAGCTACTTTGCCTTCCTCGCCCATAGCTCGCACCAGCAGGTCAGCCGCCGCTTTGCCGCCGTCGTAGTTGCTGACGCCCAGATAGGTGAAGCGACCGCTGTCGGGCGCGTCAGAGTCCCAGGTCATCACTTCGATGCCGGCCTCGATGGCCGTGTCGATGGGGTCGATGCAGCCGTCGGGGTCATTGCAGGAAACGCCAATGGCATCGACCCCCTGGGCGATCATATCTTCCATCACTCGCGCTTGTTCAGCCATATCCGAAGCCACAGAGCCAACATACAGCAATTCGACTTCGTATGGCCCTTGCTGCGTCAACTCATCAGCCTTGATAAAGGCCCCATCACGTCCCAACTCAAAGACCGGGTTGTTGAGGGCCTTGGGCACCCAGGCAATGGTGATTTTGCCATCCGCCAGGGCCGGATGTTCAGCCGCCGCAGCACCCTCAAAGGGGTCTGGCAGCGGTTGGGTGAAGTCGCTGGTCTCCCAGGCCGTGATCATGGCATCGACGTTGTTTGTAGTCACGATGTCCATGCCGGAGTCGGTCCAGTCGTCATACTCTTGGCCCTCGACAATCTTGTCGTAGATCATCTGGACGGTGTCGTAACCCCAACCCCAGTATTTTTGGCCAACCAGGCCATGAACCAGGCCCTCTTTCATGTAATCCAATTCCACCGGCAGGGTATCAAAGACCACATTCTTCAGTTGGCCCGATGAGGAGGCCTCTTCCCACAGGGGCATAGAGCCTCGCTCGGCAAAGAGCGGCCACAAGCCAACAAAGAACCAGCCATCCAGGTCGGGATAGGCTTGCATCGTCTCTTCCACCACCTGCACGCCCTGGTTGATGTCGTCATAACA
>JAAEPW010001111.1 GCA_024232355.1 Chloroflexota bacterium
CTACGTGCATATATTGCCTGGCCGTATCAAACATTCCAATATTACCCTCAAGTACGGCGTCACCGACGCAGAAAATTTAACCAAATTGTGGAAGTGGTTCGAGAAGGGGCTCTACGATGGAAAGGTGGAACGGGTCAATGTCTCAATTCTCCTACGTGATGTCAAGGGCGACATTGTGAGACGTTGGAATCTTATCAACGCCTATCCGGTCAAGTGGGAGGGACCACAGCTCAACACCGAGAGCAGTCAAGTTGCCATCGAGACCCTGGAACTTGTCCACCACGGCCTAAGTCTGGGTGAATGACAAAATGGATCAGGAAGACCGTAATCCAAAGCAAGATCAATCGCCTCACGGTGAGTTTGCGCAGTTCAGTGAGTTGGCCCAAGTGGTAACGTCGCGGACCATTGGGGCCAGGTCAATGCTATCGCCCTGGGTTCAACGCTCGTTACAGCCTCACGCCGCAGCGACCAAGACCCGCATTGGGATTGGCCAGCGGCGCCAGACCGCTTTTTCTGAGCAGCACACACGTACCTTGCTGGACAGCATCTACCGAAAGGGAGAGGGCAGCAAGGTTTGGCGCCCGGATGTCGGTTCGCTTGAACCGACCCTGGTGGACCGCTTTGTCAGCACAATTGTGAATCGCTTCCCGGAGACGGGCGCCAAATACGAGCCTCAATCACTTGAGATAGCCTCGGCAAAGACGGTCAACCTAGCCCTGGTTGGCGACGATCCTATGCAATCGACCGTTGAAGCCGGGGAGTTGGATCTCGGCGCTGAAACAGAAATCGCCAAATCTGCGCGATATCCCTCCAGGGCAGAACTGGAGGAAGCTATAGCGGCCAGGTCACGTTGGTCCCGGTCGCCATCCGATCCCGGTCAGCCTACTCCTCAGGTCCAACGAACGACGCCGGAACCAGCCAAACCCAGACAAGCGGCTCGCATCCTGCCGCCAAGACCGCGTCTGTTTTCTCAAGTGGAGGAGGTAACCCCCAG
>JAAEPW010001112.1 GCA_024232355.1 Chloroflexota bacterium
GACCAGAACAAAAAGCCCAGGTCATGCACGTTGCGGTCGTGTTTGCGCTCCTCGATCAAGCGGGCATAGTGCTCGGCTCTTGCGCGCCACAGGCTGTCTCTAGTGCGCTTGAAAAAGATCCACATCATCCCACCCAAAAAGCCCTCGCACCAATTGGTCCAGGCCTCGCCTGTGTGCTTCCACTGGCCTTGCTCGGTGTACAAGGGGAAATAATCGGGGTGGGCCGTGATGAGGTGGCTCACTTGGACTTGAGCGAAATCCAAAGCGGTCTGCAATTTGGGGCGTAGGTCGGTCAGTTGCGCTCTAGTTGTCATGGGATTGCTCCTTGGTTTGTAAAAGCGGACAGGTCTCTGCCACGGCAATAGTATCCGGGTTGACCATCCATGTCAAACCGCCGCCACACCTGGCGCACGCACAGCCGCCCGCTTGACCGGAGATTTTATCAATTTTGATCGCTATGACCTGGAACAAGGCGTCTTTTTTGTATCCAAGGGCAACCCGGCAGTGCGCTCGACCACTTTCTCACCACGGGCAAAAGGCGCGTTGTTTTCAACATCCCCAGTGGCCTGAGTGGAGGTCAAGCCGTAGAGGTGCGCGCGCCGCAAGGATATGGGAGCGGTGCTCTGTGTGGTTTTCCAGTTCACCGTCCCGGCAGAGCTGCAGGGCCGCTTTTTCAGCTTGTGAGTGCTTTA
>JAAEPW010001113.1 GCA_024232355.1 Chloroflexota bacterium
AATGGTAAAACGTCAACTTTTTTCAAGATTTGTGTACTGATCCTGGCATCACCCACACTGTTGGCTATATCGCTAAAATTTACTCGGAGCGTCCCCAAGTGACTTTTGCGGCATTGCGAAATTTGATTTAGACAACTCGAGTGTTGTGTTTTAACGTTTCCATATGGTTGATTTACTGTTTCAAGGACAAAAACAGGCTAAAAGTGGCACTTTTGGTCTAAAAACTCGCCGTTTTACCCTATTCAAGCGGGATTCAAACCCAAAACACAACACTCGAGTTAGACAAGATGATTTGGACAGTGTTGTATTTGCGAGGAAAACTGATCCTGTTAGGATACACGATTTCCGAGCCGATTGCCACTGGGGAAGAGGCGAATAAACTTCTCCGCAGCAATCTGCCGAGCATTAACCGCAGCGGGTAAACCTGCGCCCAAGCCCCCCCCCGCACCCACCACAGCAAACCAAAGTCCCTCCAGGCCTGCACCCCGAAAGACATAGTAACCCCGCCTCTCACCCCCAACTCACCACCCCACATTCCACCGCCCCTAGCCCAAGGGAAAGCAATGCACCACATGGGTAGAACAGGGGAAGACGACGAGGGAGTGGACTGGGGCTGCGTCGTCACTGATCAGCAGCCCTCGATGTGAGCACTTTCGCCAATGGGGGAACCTGGAGAGACAATGGGCCTGCACTGCATCTCGATGGTGGTTTCTGCCACATCCTCTGCTTTGACGACCGGTCGCACGCCGTAGGGTCTACGTACCGTAGGTACAGACTCTCCCCCATCAACCAGAGAGAGATAGGAGTTGATGTTTCGCACGATTCGTGCTATCATCGCACATAGATGTACACACAATTGGCAAAATTCTGGTGACCGGAAGGTTATGGCTACCTTCGATTACCTGGCCCTCCATCCTCCGTTGTTTTCACAACGGTTTCGGAGAAACCGGTCGCACTCCCCATTGGAGCCGACTTGACTATCTTCTGCGACTTTAACGTCTCCACGTGCTTTCGGTGGGTGCTGTAGCAAGAGCTCTTTCCCGCAACCGCCAAGCGGCTCAGCTAGTCCGTTGGATGGCTCGAAAATCGGAGGTATTAGTAGAAATCACCAAGGGAATGCTCATGCAAACATTTACCCAGCATTCCCCATCATTTGTAGATGAATCAGAGTAGGAGCAATACTGTCTATGACTAACTGGACTCAAAAAGGTGCCACGCTGAGTGACAAATCCGCGTGTAAGGAATTTGGTTTATCCCAGCCCGAAATCATCCAGGCAATCAACGAAGAAAAACTCCAATATCGCCAGAACTATATGCATGGAAATCCATATTTCCGACTGCTCAGAGAAGAGGTTGAGAACTTGGTGGTTGAAAAGTATGGTGCAGATTATTTGAGGAGGCAAAAGCTACAACAAGAACTGGCTCAGGTCAAACGCCAACTCAGAAAGCTCAAGAAAGAAACCGCTGTGCTTGAGAAAAGGAAAACCGAACTATTAGCCATCCTTGGCGAATGAAACTGACAAGTACGTCAGATGAACTAGTGAGAGAAAAAGCGGAGGAAGAATCGTGGACGAACGGACACTGGCTATTCAAACAACCGACCTGACACGTCAATTCGATGATCTGACGGCCGTGGACAATCTCAACCTAAGTGTGGATCGGGGTGTCATCTTTGGCTTTCTGGGCCCCAACGGTGCGGGCAAGTCCACCACCATCAATATGCTCATCAGTCTGCTGCCCCCCACTGCCGGTACGGCCAGTGTAGGAGGCTTTGATATTCAGAAGGAACCGCTAAAGGTCAAGCAGCGCATCGGCGTGGTGCCTGAAGGATTCAACCTCTACGAACGTCTCACTGCCAGCGAACAGATCGAGTTGGTAGGCCGGTTGCACGGACTTGGCCACACCGAGATCGAGCGTCGCATTCCCTCCCTGCTGAACGTACTGGAACTGCAAGACGCCACCGACAAAATGATCCTCGATTATTCTCACGGTATGCGGAAAAAGACGATGCTGGCCTGCGCGCTGATCCACGCGCCCGAGATTCTGTTCCTCGACGAACCGTTCGAGGGCATAGACCCCATCTCGACCAGGGCCATCAAAGAGATACTACGAGACATGGTAAAGCGACGCGGGACGACGGTCTTTTTCTCCACCCACGTGATGGAATTGGCCGAACGCTTCTGCGATCAGGTGGGAATCATCAACAAGGGGCAATTGGCCGGCATCGGCAGCATCCCGGAACTGCGCCAGCGTGCCAGCCTGCCCGGCGACGCTCCGCTGGAGGACGTGTTCATCCACACCGTAGGAGCAGAGACAGAGGATGAGATGCTGCTAGACTGGCTGACGGGAAAAGAGTCAAGCGATGTGGATTGAACTGAAAACCCTGCTCTGGCTGCAATGGAAACTGACGCGCGCCATGTTTCGCAGTCGCCGCACGACCGTCCGACTACGCATCGTGGGATTGTTGTTTAAACTCGTAACGTTCATATTCACCATCCCGGTATTCATAACGATGGGCATCGGTCTGGCAATAACACTGGCTCTACTCACACCCCGTGCCGCCTACGAGACCGTGATGCTGGTCAACACATTCATGTTCTTCATATGGCTGGTATTGCCCGCATCGTACAGCTCACAGCTGGTCGAACGCTTCGAGATGTCGCGGCTATTCTCGCATCCCATCAGCTTTCGCAGCATCGTCGTGGGCAGCACGCTAACATCCTTACTGACGATGACAGGCTTGTGGACGACCCCCATCCTCTTGGGCGAGATTGTAGGACTGGCGTGGCACCAGCCCCTGGCACTCCCACTGATCCTGATAGATGCGTTACCCACCTTTGCGCTGCTGGTGCTGGCCGGACGCATCATGGACGATCTCTTCGACCTGGTGGCAGGTGACCGGCGCTTGCGGGCACTGATGGTCGCCCTGCTCACCCTCCCTTTTATGCTCTGCTGGGTGGGACAGTACGCCGTCCAGTATGCCGCCGACGACTCGGGCGCTTTACCCCAAGCTGCCCAGATCCCGCTCTTGCAAGAGTTGGAACGTGAAATGGAAGGACTGGATGAACCAAGTAATTTTACAGAGTTCCGCTCAAGTGCCAGCAAAGTCCTGGAAATTCTGCGTGTATCGCGTTTGCTGATTTGGCTGCCGCCGGGTTGGACCACGGCGGGGATGGGGTTGGCAGCCAATGGAGATTGGGGGCAGGCAGTCTTGTTCCTGGTGCTTTCAACGACGTTCGTTGCCCTGCTACTGAGAGTGCACGCGGGCAT
>JAAEPW010001114.1 GCA_024232355.1 Chloroflexota bacterium
ACCAGGCAGTTCCCGTACTCTTGCTCGTTGTAAATGTTGGGGTGCTCACCGACGGTCTCGGCTTCGGTACATCCTCCTGGGTCGGCATGCCACTGACCGCTGCCGGACACGTGCGCCTCGCCCGACCAGTTGACGCCGTCAGACGAGGTGCGCATGTACGAACCCGCTCCCCACTCGTAGACGATGTAGGCCCGGTCAACGTCGAAAAAGACGCGCGGGTACTGCTGCTGGTTGGGGTGGTCGGCGGTGCACGGGCAGGTGGTGCAGGGGAAGAGGCAGCGCGGATCCTCCAGGCCAAAGGTCAGACCGCCGTCGTGGCTCTTCCACAGCGTGACACAGCCAGGGAATGGAGCGGGGTCGCCGCAGCGGTCCACCACGCCCGCTGACTGGTGGCTGGCGTGCAGGTAGGACCAAAACTCTGTCCCGCCCCGGTAAACGGTGTCCGACTCGCCCACGGGCAGCCCCACGTCGAAGGATTCCATCACCCACTCGGCGGACCCGGCCCAAAAGTGGTCCAGTGTGGCGAACGTCCGACCGGGTGGAGGGGCCGGGGAAAAGGCGGGTTGGGGTACGGGTGTCGGAGGGACAGGTGTGGGCGTGTCGGTAGGAGGCGGTGTGGGAGACGGCGGCGGAAGTGTAGGTGTATCGGTAGGCGTAGGTATGGGAGTCTCGGTGGGTGTCGGTGGCGGTGTGTCGGTGGGGATGGATGTCACTGTCGGGGTGGGAGTGTCCGTCGGAGGCGGTGGGGGCGAGGGCGTTGGCGACGGCAGTTGAGTTGAAGTAGGCGTCAACGTAGGAACAAGGGTGTAGACGGGTGTAGGCAATGGCGCACAGCTCGTGATGGCGAGCAGAGCACAGAACAGAATGATTATTGCGCGGAGATTAGACACGGTCATCAACCTCGGAATCTTGATCAGATAAATTTGCAACGCCGTCGCGATAGGTACAGGCAAAGAGCGCGCTGGAAACAAGCATCACATACGCAGTCAGTATGCTGAACACAAACGGCACCAGACAGCACAATATGATGGTGAGATACAAGAACTGGGCCACAAAAGTCGTCGCAAACCACACGCCCATCATGATCACATAGGAAAGTATAAAACCCGGAAGATTGGCTCGCAAGATCGGCCACCATTCCCCCACTCGGAAAGCGGCGGAAAAATCGTCCTTGGCTGCTACGTGTATCATTGCCACCGGGGCTATGATACCTGTCACGAGACCAATGAACATCGCCATCCCCATGATCCCCATTCCGCCCATCATACCCGCAACGAACACCCACTCTCCAATACGCGATTCCACCAATTCAATGACAAGAACAGGAGCCATCATCAACGTGTACCCACCGGCGAGCAACACGAGGCTGGGAAGCGAGTAGACAAATCCCACGCCAAACAACTTGATTCCCTTGACGAACAGGTCGTTCCAATCATCCCATTCGGGCAAGTATGGCTCACCGTCTTCTCGTACGATGCGCCGGATGATCCGCTCACAGTACCCGGTCAAGAAAATCATGGGGACCAAGATAGGAATGACCATGCCGACCAACGCGAGCAAAGACGCTATGAGCAGCTTTTGTTTCCAATCCGCATCTTTGAACGGGTACGTGAACAAATGCTGAATTCCTTCAACTGTTGATGTGGTCATTAGATCCTCCTTTCAATATTAGTCGATCTAGCTCCGTATCATTTCTTTCTGCTGACGATGCCGTCGCGTACAAGAGACAGCGGAAGTCTCAGAAGACTTCCGCTGTCTGGACCGTATTACAATGGTTCAAAGTGCGCCGTAAAGTGACGTAATAGCGGCGGTGTGTAGGTGTAGCGCATACCCCGAATATCGTCCCGCTTTTCATAGATTTCCTGGCAGACCTCGACCACGTAATCCAGGTGCGCTTGGGTGTAGACGCGGCGCGGGATCGCCATCCGCAGTAATTCTAGATCCGGGTAGATCATCTCGCCCGTGTCGGGGTCCTCGCGGGCAAAGGCCACGCTGCCGATCTCTACCCCGCGGATGCCGCCCTCGGCGTAAAGCGCAGAGCCGAGCGCTTGTCCGGGGAGTTCGGGTTGGGGGATGTGGGGCAGAAAGCGTTTGACGTCCAGGTAGACGGCGTGCCCGCCGGGAGGCTCCAAGATAGGAATGCCGGATTCCGTCAGCCGGTCTGCCAGGTACTTGGTGTGGCCGATACGATAGGCCAAGTAGCGCTCGTCGATCCCTTCCCACAGGCCGCGGGCCAGGGCTTCCAGGTCTCGCCCGGCCAGGCCGCCGTAGGTGGGGAATCCCTCGCGCACGACCATCTCCTGGCACACCCGCCGGTGCAGGTCCTCGTCGTTCATCGCCAAAAAACCGCCAATGTTGACCAGCGCGTCCTTTTTGGCCGACATGGTGCAGCCATCGGCGTAGGAGAAAATCTCGCGGGCGATATCAATGATGGGCGTGTCGGCATAGGCCGGGTCGCGCAGTTTGATAAAATAGGCGTTCTCGGCGTAGCGGCAGGCGTCGAGGAAAAAGGGAATGTCGTATTTGTGCAGAATCTCGCCGGTGGCCCGAATATTGGGCATCGAGACCGGCTGGCCGCCGCCCGCGTTGTTTGTCACCGTCAGCATCCCCAGCGGGATGTTTTCCGGCCCCACCTTTTTGATGAACGCCTCCAGCTTTTCCAGGTCGATGTCTCCCTTGAAGGGAGCCTGGCTGGTGGGGTCGAGGCCCTCTTTGGCCAGGAGATTGACTGGATCGCCGCCCCGGACCATGACGTTGGCCTGGGTGGTGTCAAAGTGCATATTGTTGGGGACCGACTGGCCCGGACTGACCGTGCATGCAAAAAGCACGTTCTCAGCGGCCCGGCCCTGGTGGGTGGGCACAAAGTAACGAAAACCGGTGATCGCCTGGATCGCCTCCTCCAAGTTGAAGAAATTGCGACAGCCAGCGTAACTCTCGTCACCGGCCATGATTCCGGACCACTGATTATCCGACATTGCCGACGTGCCCGAATCGGTCATAAAATCGATATAGACGTCCTCGGCTCGCACGGCAAAGAGATTGTAGTTGGCCTCTTTCAGAATCTCCTCCCGCTCGGCGCGAGTGGTCTCACGAATAGGCTCAACAACTTTGATTTTGAACGGTTCGACGGGGAATTTGGCCATGATTCGATGTTCTCCTTTTTTGATTATATGGACTAGATGCTGGCTACAGGACTGTAGCACAGGCTACAAGATTGTAACACACTTTATTGCCGCGTGTCAATTGCCTTTTGTCATTTACTCGTTACAAACTTGATTGACTGACAAATCATTACTACTCGGGCTGCTGCAAAATTGGATGTTTTAGGCTCGCAGCCCTCGTCCCGAGGGCGGTTCTGGCGAGAGTGTCACATTTTGAGCAATTATTTGCCGCACAAGCCGTCCCCGGGACGGGGACTAGGAGCCTCGGTTGACCAGTAACTATAAATCTTTCTAGGATGCAGATGCGGGCAATTGTAGGTTTCACCAGATCATTCACTGAACCTGTCTGGAAAATCAAAGAATTTACGTTGATCTGTGTTCATCAGCGTCCTATCCCAGTCAGGGTTGTGTCAGTTAACCAGTTGCTGCTTGTACGGCCAACGTGCAACAGCTCTCGATGAACGAGGTGCGCAGCCCCAGCTCGTCGGCTAGACGCACGGTGGCGGGGTCAGGGTAGGCGACGCTGTTAACGCCCGCCAGCACGGACCGCCGTTCCATTTCGACTTTGGCTGGGCCGGATGGACGCGCGCAGCCCATCGTCAGGGGAGTAGTGGGGTGGAGCAGGCGAGCTACGGCGGCCAAGCGCCCGACGGCCTCAGGGTCCACCAGCGGTGCGTCTGCCATCGGCGTGCGAGATAGCGGGCGCAGCACGACGATCACGACGACCTCTGCTCCCGCCTGCTGAATCATCTCCAAGGCAGCCAGTTCGCCGCGCAGTTGACCATAGTAGAGGCCCGCGATAACGTGCGGGGCGACTGGCACCTCCAGTTCGCGCAGCATCGCCAGCGTCTCGGCATAATCGTCGGGCGAACGGTCGAGGTGGAGCACCTCGCGGATGGTGGCCGCGTCGCCAATGACGTCAAAGAGTACCTGGTCAACCCCGACTGCTTTCAGGCCCTCGGCCGTCTCCCGGTCCAACAGGCCGGTGTGCACGAGGACGCGCAATCCTAACCCTTTGAGTTGGGCGATGGCGGGCAGGTGAGCCTTGATCGGAACCGCGCCGTCGACATCGGCGCCGCCGCTGATGAGCACCCCCTCGCAGCCCTGCTCGATCAACTTGTGCCCCTGGGCCAGCAGCGCGTCGGGTGTGGGGGCGGGCCGCATCCCGGTCAAAAGCCGCCCCTTACAGTGCTCGCACATCAACTCGCAGTCGCGCCCGGTTAGGCTGATGCTGGCAAAGCGGTGCGGGGTGTTTTGATAATGTTCGGTATCGTAGCGCTTGGCTCCCGGCACGGCGAATGTGAGGTCGTCTGGGTGATGGGCGCGACGTGCTTCCCAGGCCGCGGATTGCAGTTCTTCCCAGGTTTGGTTAAAGAGAGTTTCGGATTTGTTCATACTTTTCTCCAACTATGGGGCATTCTCCTGTGGACCATAATCCTTCAACTGGTAACGAACCAGCTCCACATCCTCCGGCTCGGGCAAAAAAGCATAGTTGCGGATCGGGCGACCGGGCCGCTCGTTGCCAAAGGGCCGATTGCAAGCCACCACGCCGTCGGGGCCGGAGCAGCCAGAGGTCATGAACGGTTCGCCGTACTGGATCAGTTCGTCGGTCCGGGTGCCAAAATCGACCACCTGTCCCGCGTTGTTGAATTCCATCTTTTCGCAACGACCGTGTCCCTTGTTGATGATATAGCGCGCCAGTTGCACCCGCCGGTACTGGCCATACGTGGGCTGCGGGTGATCGTCCATCGCTGTGCCGCCCTCGGGGAAGAAGGAAAAGAGATGCGTGTAGGCACCCATATCCTGGGCGCGTTGGATGGTGGCGATCATCTCTTGCTCTGTCTCGCCCAGCCCGGTGATGAGGTGTACGCCGACGTTGTCGTGGCCAAAGATGCGGGCCGATTCTTCCACCGTGGCCCAATAGTGCTCCCACTTGTGTGGCCCGCCGACCTCTTTGCCCCGGTAGCGCTCGAAAAGCTCGGGCGTGGCGGCATCTATGGCGACGCCGATCATGTCGGCCCCCGCTTTCTTGATTTCGGCCAAGCGAGATAGATCGTGGATGAGGGTCGGAGCGATCAGGGCCGAGATCGGACGGTCGGATTCTGTGTGAAAGCGGTGGATGATGGTGTTCATATCGTCAAAAGCTTGGCGATGGGTGATCATCCCCACACAGACGCGCTTGAGCCGGCGTCCCTCCCGATTCAGCCGGGTGATAATGTCGTCCACGGCGTAGGTGGGCCAGTCCACGCGGATAAAGGTGCGCTTTTCCGAGTTCACCTGGCGCTGCCGGCTGAGGCCGCAGAACCCGCAACTGCCCACGCAGCCGTCGGGATAGGTCACAAGCAGGTTCAGGCCGGTCAGATAAGAGTTTCGGCGGAACATGGCTCCCCGGTATCCTAGGGCCATCGCTGCCGCCAAACTGGTTTGTACATGTTCTGGACTTTGCATAATTTGCTCCTTGCTTTTCAGTTTTACTGGGATGTTTCCCAAGATGTTGTTACTGTCAGTGCAGCGTGCACTGTGTCCACGTCCATACCAAAATGCTCGCCCACGGTTTTGGCCACGTGCCCATCCAAGAGATGCTCCGTTCGTTCTCCCTCCCAAAAAGATTCGATGCACAGCGGCGTCTCGGAAGAACAAAAGCGCCAAGCCCGGTCGTTCACAACCTTGCAAATGATGATGCGATCCAAAAAGTGGCCGTTCGAGCCATAGTCGGCCGTTGTCGCGGC
Source organism: Chloroflexota bacterium (assembly GCA_024232355.1). Next base: position 5,891 of record JAAEPW010001114.1, read on the forward strand.
GCGATAGGCGTCGTCGGATATGGGCGTGTCGATCAACGTATAGCAGTTGGGCTTGGGGTGTTTGGTGCGCTCGACCTGGCACACACCCTCTCCATCGGGGCGCACGGTGTAGGTGTGGAACGCGCTGTCCCGCTGGGTCGGGGCGGATGGGTCGATGCGCAACGGGATGTAGAGGGGGATTCCGCCATCGACCAGCCAGCGTTCGCCGTCAATGTGCAGCACGATGGCCGCGTGGCACCCGATCTTTTCGCCCATATTGTTGATGGTCAAATAGCCCTCATAGCCCAGTGAGCGCAGCAAGCTGAACAGGGCATAGTTACTCTCGAAACAGGTACCCCCGCCGCCGTGCGTCATCGCGTCGGCCCAGAACTCGTCGGGCCAGCGCGGGCAGTCGGCTGTGTGGGGCGTGCGGGCGCGTTTGGCGATGCGAAAGGCGCTCTCCCACGGCACGGTGCGGGTGTAGGCTGTGACAATGGTTTCGATGAGATCGAGGGTCGGAGACGCTGCGAGCACGCCCAGATAGGATAATGCGGCGCGCGTCAGTTCGGGCGACAGAGGGGCAGTGATGGTTTTCTTCAATGCGTCTGACATTTCTGCTTCCACCGTTCCACGGCTTGTCCCTCTTCCTTCAAATACATCTGCTGGCGAGACATTGCCAGGTCCCAATCCACTTGGTGTCCGTCGAATTCTGGGCCATCCACGCACGCAAAGCGGGTCTCGCCGCCCACCTGCACGCGACAGGCCCCGCACATCCCCGTGCCATCGATCATGATCGAGTTGAGGTTGACAGTAGTGGGCACGCCGAACGGCTGGCTGGCGAGAGCGCAGAATTTCATCATGATCGCCGGGCCGACGGCCCAGATATGGTCGATGGGGTGTTCCGCTTCCAGCAACTCTTTCATCGGAGCGGTGACCAGGTCCTCGCGTCCATAGGAGCCGTCGTTGGTGCAGACGATCAACTCGTCGCTGACGGCTCGCATTTTATCCTCCCAAAAGAGCAGGTCCTTGTTCCGCACGCCGATGATCGAGAGCACCGTATTGCCCGCCTCCTTTAGCGCGCGGGCGATGGGATAGATGGGCGCGATGGCAAAGCCTCCCCCCACGCAGATCACCGTGCCATAGCGTTCGATCTCGCTGGGGATGCCCAGGGGGCCCGTAAAGCTGGCAAAGCGGTCGCCCACCTGCATCTCGCCCATCTCCATCGTCGTCTTGCCCACCTCTTGCACCACGAGGGTGATGGTCCCGCGCTCCCGATCGTAATCGGCCACCGTCAACGGGATGCGCTCGCCCTTTTCGTGGAGGCGGACGATGATGAATTGGCCGGGACGGGCCTTGCGCGCCACGGCGGGGGCCTGCACCTCGAACAGTTTGGTGACGGGAGTCAGATTTTCTTTGGCTATTATGTGAAACATGTTGTGGGTGCTCTCCAACGGATGGCAACGGTCAGTTTTTGCGGGATTGAGAGTCAGCTTGAATTCCATATAGGTCATTTCCTTCTTTTGGAATGTTTCGGTCGTTTTGTCACCTGCGCGGCGGGAGTCGATTTTTCCAGAATTTGCGCGACGATCACCCCGATAGCAATGATGACGGCTACCACAACCAACACTGTCCATCTCTGTTCTGCGGAAACGCCAAACTGTTTTGCCGTTTCCCAGGCCATCAGCAGCGTCAGGCCGATGAATAACGCGGCCGTGCTGGCCTTGATCTTGGCGACGTGACGGGCGACGAATAGCCCCAACTGCTCCGACGTGGTGCCGAAATAGCTAAACAGGAACACGACGACCAAGGGAAGGATGAACATCAAGCAATAGAGCACCAGGTAGAGAAAAGCCTGGTTGGCAAGATCGGGGTTGCTCGTCATGTACATGAGTGTGGGATAGTACACTTGTCCTGTGCAGGCCAACTCGATCAGCGAGATCACAAAGCCGAGTACAAAGGACATTGCCACAAAGGCCTGCACTTGCACGTTCTCACGGATTACCTTGTTGACCATCCGGCGCAAGTTTGCAGGCAGCTTGAGCGTCATGTCGCTGGCCTGGCCCCGGCGCGCCCTGAAAAAGTCGCGAAAGGTAAGAATAGCCAGAACCCCACAGATCAGCGTGGTGAGCAAGTAAACCCAGCGTCCCAACAGGGGAAAGATTTCGAGTGTTTGGATCACTTTGAACATGCCGATCCCAACCAGCAGATAAGTGAGAAACACGCCCAAGGCAAACGCCGCCCCTACGAACAGGATGTCGCGTCCCTGGCGGCCGGTCAGGGTCATATAAGAGATGAGGAAAACCAGGGTGGCAAACGCGCACGGGTTCAGTCCATCGATCAGGCCCGCCCCCAGAATGGTGAATGCACCCCAGCTCTTAAATCGCTCAATTATTGTTATTGTAGGATCTGTTGGATCAAAATCGCTCCAGGTGGGCTCGGCTCCGTTGGGAACATACTTGTCTATCACAGCCACCATGTTGCGGAGATTGGCTTCTGTATCGACGAGCACGTCTTGGCCGATAAACAGCATCGGCGCGACGAGATGTTTATCTTCCGGCACACCATATTCATTGGATAACCACTCGTTGAGTAGCGTGTTCTCTTCATCCTCGATGGAAAAGCGCTCGATCTGCACCTGGGGATACCGTTCTTTGATCACGTTGAGATCATAGTTGGTGCTGGCACATTCGGCGCAACCGGCCTTTTCGAAATAGGCGATGTAAATGGGTTGTGCTTCTGGCACAGGTGTTGGGAGCGCGTCTTCTCCTATCTCGTCCAACGACGGAAGCTGGGAACCCCCTTCGGCCAGATATTTTTCCACCAAGCCCGGCAGCTCGCGCTCGATCTCGTCGAGACCCACCAGCATCTGTCGATCTATGAGAACCTGCGGCGTGCCGGGGGGAGGATCGAGTACTCGTAACGCATCATTCAGTTCACCCAGAGTCTCGACGTTCTCGGGGATGCTTGTGTCCAGGGTATAGACTTCGACCCCGTCGCCGTACGTTTCGCCCAGTGAGACGACAATGTCGTTCAATGAATCAAAGTTGGATTGAGTCGGTTCAAAGACAATCAAAATCTGGACGGCCGGCGTCGGAGTGGGCAGTATCACCTCGGGCAAATTCTCCAACGAGGTATAGTCCACGCCACCCTGGGCCAGGTACGCGTCAATGAGGGATTCAAGCTGCTCGGGAATTTCACTGCCCCCAATTAGCACCTTGTCGCCAATGACGAGCGCGGGAACCGATCCTTGTCTCTCTTCTGGCACCCCCAGCTTTGTCTCAAGCCCCAGAAATGTGAGGTACTTGTCCGTGTCGTTCCAGACCTCGATGTATTCGTACTCGACCTGATCGCCATACTTTTCATAGACCTGGGGCAGAAAATCATCCATCACATCGTGGCAGTGCGGACAGGTCTCGCCGTAGAACAGGTAAAAGCGAACGACAGGCTCTTCCTGCGCGTTCGCTTCCTGCGCGTTCGCTTCCTGCGCGTTGACCCTTGACCCGCTACCCAGCGTCAAGGATAGCGAAAGCAGTGTCAAAATGAACAACCATACAAACGTATTCGAGTTTTTCCTCATTGTAAATTACCTCTTGATCTGATTTTATTGTAGTCAATTCTGGACTTGGTGCTCCCGGTCATAATTGGCTACAGATGCTTTCTCATATGCACGACTTGGAACTCTTTGCCGTCGATCTCGCCTACAGTCTCATTGAAAACCTCAAAGCCGATTCTTTCATAGACATTGATCGCACGTTTGTTAAAGGTCGCCACTCCCAACCGGACGTATTCACCCGTATAGTTGTGTTTTGCGACCGCAAATTCAATGCACGCCGATACAAACCCGGTTCCCAAACCAAGCCCTGTGAATTCAGGTTTGAGCCCAAACCCGATCCACATTTCCGCGCGATTCAGTTTCTCATCATCGAAATCGTCGTACTCGATGTAATCGTCATTTTCGTCAAAGAACTCTGTCGTAAGCTCGCCAAGCAAATCTCCCTTTTCGTTGAGAACGGCAAACAATCCCTTTCCCCAGCTTTCCGAGCCCAGCATATGATCGGCTTCATTGGCATAATCATAGATCGAATACTCGCCGTCGTACTTCCAATGAGTGACGATCTCGTTCGCATATTCTTGGTTCATTGGGATAAAATTATATTTCATACTATTTCTTACCTCGTCGCAAACCGCGCAGGAATTTCCCAATGTAGCGCCCCATGTCGACAGTGATCGGGGGCGGTGCCTCTGGATGCGAATCGTGCAATGCTTGTTCGAGTGGGTCGGGCCACTTTTCTGGAGAATGAACGATCGTCCCCGGCGACTCGGCCTGCTCCAACACCTCCAACGCTTGCTGGATGACGTGCATTTGCTGTTCTTTGTTATTGGGTTGCCCTAGGATGTGACCAAACGGGAACTCGATTCCCAATGTCCTTGGAACGCCGATCTTTTCGGCCCAAAAGGGCATATTGGTCACCATGACGGTCGACATTCCGGCTGCTTCGAACGTACGTGCCAGCACGGGCACGTTGGCCGCGCACTCGGGTCACGCGGTGGTGAGAAGGACACAGTCCACCTCTTCGGCAAGGAGCTTTTCGGCCACCTGTGGGCCATAGACGTCTCGCCAGCCCGTCAAGTCTGCCGGAAAGCCTTGGTAGCCCATAAAAGAGTACGCGTGACGCGCGAGTCCGCCGATCTGGCTTTGCTCAACAAGCTCTTGAAACCGTTGGATCGGGAGCAGGATGTTCATGTCTTTGAGCACATCGCGTTTGTTGATGTGAAGGTGACCGACGTCCACCTCTACCGGTTCCATATCTGTGGGGAGGGTGCGAAAGCTCGGGTCACCCCAGGCAGGCTCTCGCCGCTCCCGCTCCAGATCAAATGAAGGCTCCTGCCCTTTGTGATACAGGCCGCCCGAAGTCACCAGTCCAAATCGGCATTGGTTCAAGGGCTGGGAGAGTAGGGTCCAGGGAATGGGCAACTCGGCCTGGACCCGAGTCAGCTTGTAGTATCGGGTGATCAATCGAGACACGTATTTGAAACTATCTACTGGCATCAAGACCTCAATCTTTGCTTGTCCGAAATCGCCGGGCGCTGAACCGCCCGGCTCAAAGCTAAACCCTGCTCCGCAGGCTCATCCGCAGCCTCGCAGGAGGGTTTTGCTTTGAGCACGATGGTTTAGCATCGTGCGGTGAGCTGGATCCAAGAACATTCTCAAATTAAAAACAACTCAACGCCTCTTGCGCCGACCATACGCCTTGAACGCCACCCACGTTTCGCGGACGACGTCGCTCAACGATGCCGCATCATCACTCCAACGCTCGTCGAGATAGCGCCGTTTGTTCAGCGCGTGGCGCAGCGGGCCGCCCATAAAGGCCGACCACTCTTGCTCGTACCCATCTAATGCCGCGAGATCGTCATCTTTGATCACCTGGGCAGCCGCCTGACCAGCCAGCGTACCACTGACAACAGCCGCAAATATCCCCGCGCCCGTGACCGGGTGCGTGTGACCGGCGGCATCGCCTACCAGCAGAACGTTCCTTTCGCGCAGGCGAGCGACCGATCCACCCGAAGGCACCGGCCCGGCAGTGCGGCCCACGATCATGCCCGGCGTGATCTCTAATTGTGCCAACAAGTGCTCCAACGCCTGGCGCGGATCGCCTCCCATCTTCCGGTTGACGCCCACGCCCACGTTGGCCGTCTCGCCCTTGGGAAAGAGCCAGCCGTAGCCGCCCCGGTACACGGGGTCGAAATAGACCTCGGTAAAGTCCTGCGGCGCTGGGAGCACGGCCTCGACCTGCAAGCCGTCGATGAACTCGGCGTTTGTGGGTCCGATCCACTTGCCCACGGTCGAGCGGGGGCCGTCGGCACCGATAACAACGCGGCATTCGATCTCAACATCCTTGTTCCGCTGCCGGACGATGACGCTGCGATCCGTCCGTTCCACCGCCCGTGTGCCGGTCCACACCTCGGCCCCGGTCCGGCTGGCAACAACGGCCAGTGACCTGTCGAACGCGGCCCGGTCGAGGACGTACCCGGCGGCGGGGGTTTCCACGGTCTCGCCGTCGGGCAGATGAGTGTGCAGCTTGCGGATGCGTTGGGCGATGCAGCGCTCCGGCATGGTCACGTAACTCACAATTTGCGCCGGGACGTACTCGGCGCACTGCACCGGCAGCCCGACGATGGGCCGCTGCTCGACCAGCAGCACGCGCGTTCCTCCGTCAGCCGCGACGCGGGCCGCAGTGCTGCCCGCCGGTCCCGCACCGACGACGAGCACGTCAAACCGTTCAGTCATCCTGTACATCCTCCGCTTGCGGGGCCGTAGGCGCTACCCGTGCCACGACTCGTTCCAATAAATCGAGCTTGAGATAGGTCTGGTTCTCAAACTGCCCGGCGTAGGCGTCCTGCTCCTTGCCCAGATCGTAGCAGGTGGAGCTGTCCACGTCCACCAGGATGCCGGGCAGGCCGATGCGTTCGAAATCGTCGCGGTGCTTGGCATAAAAAGGCTCGCAGCAACTGCCCACGAACGCCTCCACGCCGTTTTGTTTCAACTGTTCCAACGTCTCTTCCAGGTTCTCGTAATTCTGGATCGAGACGGGAGTCAGGCCATACTTTTCGGCGAGGTGATAGCCGTCGCCGATGCAGCACTCGCCGCATAGCGAACAACCATCCTGGAAACGATATTCACAGCTGGGGAGCTTGGCGCAATAGGGCAAGAGCAACGCCGTACACTTGGTAATTTCGGGCAGCGATTTGACCACCGAGAAAATATAGTTCACCTCGTCGGGATGGATGTCGTATTCAAGATAGTCGGTCTTTTCCAGGGCCTCGCGCAGCGTGCGCACCATGTCGGCAGCGGTGACGCCCGGAATCTCGACCTGCTCTGTGGCAAAGAAATCCTCCACGACGCCGCGCACCGTCTCTACGTCGGCCCGCACGCCCTTGAGCCGCGCCTCCAGGTCGAGGATGGCCCGCCGGGGGTAGGCGAAAAAGTCGCCCGTGATGAACGCCTCCCGGATGCGCTTGGCCTGCGCGTTGACCACCAACGCGGCCCGGATCAGCCCGCCGGGGCTTTTGTAGAGGGCGCGCAGTTCGTCTCGCCGGGTCAGCGAGCGGCGCACGCCGTATACCCATTCATCGGATTGAAAGTGGGGCAGCTTTTGGGCCAGCAATTCCCGTTCAAAGGGCACCAATGGTCCCGGCTCAAAGCGGACACCCAGCACCTCGGCGAACCCCTCCGCCAGCGCGGCCTTGATCTGTGCCAGCGGCGGCACCGCGTCCAGTTTCCAGGCCAGGCAGGTGACCCGCTCCCGAACCGAATCGATCTCTTTGTCCTTTAACTTTTCCGTGGGGATGCGCAGGGCGCGCAGCATCACGTCCACGTCAAAATCGACCAGCAGCGTACCCTGAAAGAGAAACGCGCCGTCGAGACTGGTGCCGCCAGTGCCAGAGATTTTGCGTCCGTCCACCTCAATATCGTTCTTGGGACGAAAGGCCGCACGCACGCCCAACTTTTCCAGGCCGCGGATGGCCCCCTGGCACAACATCTCGTACAGCTTTTCGACGCCAGGAGGAAACCGGGGATCGTCCTGTGAGGCATAGACCTCCCAGCCCAACTCGCGCTCGCCCCAGTAGAGCCCGCCGCCGCCCGTCAGCCGCCGGTTGATGTCGATGCCGTGCTCCTCGCAATAAGAGATGCGAATCTCTTGCTCCACCGACTGGTGGTAGCCGACGAGAGTGCAGGCGGGAGAAAATTGCAAAAAGCGCAGCGTGTTTGGCACTTGGTTTTGGCTGCGCGCCGTCAATACGACCTCGTCCAAGGCCATATTCTCAGCTGCTGGTAGCGGCTCGGTATCCAATAATCGCCAGGTTTCTGTCATCAATCAATATGCCTTTAAGAAATAGAGTGTTTCATCCGGAACTGGAATCATCGTTCCATAGCTAAATGTTGCCTTGCCAATTTATGGTGTTCTGCTGACAAATTGGTCATTTTCCCAAACGTACATTGCGGCTTCTCGCGCCTCACAACGGGTCGTTGCTTCAGCGGCATGTACCAAAATATGGCCGTTGTCAGTGATTTCCCACTTGTCCCATTCCGGGTACGCACACCAATCGCTTAATCTGACCTCAAATACTGTTTCAAGCACATTGTCTTTCCACTGCCAGACAGTCAACAGCTTTGCAGTATGGTCTGCTCCACCAGAATTTCCTGCCACCAACACAAACTTTTGATCGTTGGCACTCGAAACATCCAGAGTGCGTACTAATGGCTCTACGGAGCCTGGCATACCAAACCGAGCATAATCATTGTAAGGACTGGGCCATACCAAAGTACCTTGCCAAGTCTCGGTCTCGCTATCCCAGATGTAAACAGTGCTTACACCACCCCAACCACCGCAACGAAGCATTTGTGTGTGCAGAATCAGTTCATCTACACCATCAGCGCTCAAATCTACAGGTTGAACTGTAGGATCATATATGAGACAATTAGGAGGCGGATTTGATCGAATCAATCTGGCAAGTTGCCCAAGCTCTTCTAGTCTTTGTGTCTGGCTGGAAATCGGCAACTTGGAATCAGTACAATTGTTCAAAAATGCTTCTCCAGCTTTGACCACTTGAGGAAAAAGCACCATCCCCTCGAAACCTGTGTAAGTAGTCATGTCTGGCCACTCGACTATGTCTCGGAATGACTGTTGACATTGTTCCGGCAGCATTGAGACTTGGTTCCGACTACAACCAGCAACCGACAATAAAAGTATCAAGAGGCTAAATGTCAATGTCTTTGCCATTGTTCATTATTTGCACTTAATTCGTCAACTCTTTCAACACCGCCTCCGCCGCGCGCGGAATCGTCGCCTCTACCGTGGGCGTGCATTCTTCGCCAAAGGTCAAGACTTCTTCCACTTCGATGGCAATGATGATAAAATCCTCATCCGTGGGCAGCGTCAACCCCATGCCGCGCCCCAAGGCCAACGCGCCGGGCAGAGAAACGTCGTGCGTCGAGCCCGAGTGCATCGACACCTTCAAGTCGTTGGGGTGTATGCGATACATGTCGCCCGGCTTGCCATCACGGGTCTGGATGGCGTCCACCATGATGACCCGCTCGTAGCCGCCGATGACGTCCAGCAGCCGCAGCCCGCCCACGCTCGCCTCGACAAAGTCCACGTCGTTCCGTTGATAGCGTTTCGCCGCTTCTTGTGCCACGTAAATGCCGATCCCGTCGTCGCACAGGATCGTGTTGCCCATTCCCAACACCAGTGTTTTCAAAATAATATTCCTCTCAATTCTAAAGCCGAGCAATGAATTGCCCGGCTGGTAAACGAAATGCGATAAATCGCATTGGTCGTCAACACGTTTTTAACGTGTTTCCCCAATCATGCCGCGAATTCATTCGGGGCTAATTGGAGAAACCCCAAGATCACTTTACTGCGCGGGGAACGTTCCCAACTCTATGTATGAATCTTCCCCTCTTGCCCAAGCTTTCAAATTGGCCAGTCTCTCACCATTGTCACCGTGCTCAGGGTGATCAAAAGCTTGTTGAAGTATGTCGCAGGGAAGACTCGGGCAGAAACCACAGTGCTCTATACCCTTTTCGATGGAACACTTGGCAACAGAACACTCACCCCAGAACATTTTGCCCTTGCACAATTGACATCCCAGGCAATGGGTTTCTTCCCTCCATGCACAAGTCCCGCAATAAGCACCACATCGGCCAATAAAGTCTCGATTCATCTAGAGATCCTTTTCTGTGTTTGTATTCCGCTGCAACAGACTAGTACGTTTTTGACGTGTTTTCTGTGTCAGGCCGCGAATTCATTCGGGGCTCGCTATGCCTTCTGTGCAAGGATAGCCATCAAATAGCCCTCTGAGGGAAAATTGCCCCCGCTCTCACCCAACGCCGGGTAAAACTCTACATTCCCAAACCCACATTCAGCCAACAGCGAGCGGTATTCGTCGTCCGTATAAGCCTGCATACTGGACGAATAGCGCGTCACCTCACCGGTCGCAGCATCGATGATATAGTATCGTTGAATCGCTACGTTGTGCTCCGCATCCCAGAAATTCTCCTGCAAGCCCAAGTGCGGTTCCGCCGAAAACAACCCTTTCTCTGTCGAAGACCACGAAGAGGGCTGCTCCCCCAGCTTGACGACGGCGTCAAACGTGTGCGGCTCGAAAATCAGGAAACCACCGGGCACCAAGGCGCGGCAGGCTTTTTCAAGAATAGCCCTCGCATTCTCGGCGCGGAAGACGTTAAACTCGCCAAAGATCGACATCACGAGGCCATACTCGTCGCCATAGTCCGCCGTCCGGATATCCTGGTGGGTGTACGTACAGTCGATGCCTGCTTCTGCGGCTTGCTCTTTAGCATAAGCGATGGATGCCGGGGAGAAATCGATTCCCACACAATGGTGTCCAAGTTTCGTCAGCCGGTGCGTGTACAACCCAGGCCCACAGCCGAGATCAAGAATGCGCGTCGGGTTCCCCTTGAGCACCTGATTGTGAATCCAGTCGACGTGCTTGTCGATGATCTCAAAGCGACGGCTGGCCGCATCGTGCTCTTGAGACAGGTGCTCGTCGAGCATTCGACTGCTAAAGTCCGGGTCATTCCACGGGATCTTTTCTCCCTCGGCCCACGGTTTGGGGACGCTTTGCCTATGAATGATATCCATTAACTTCAATGTGATTTTCTCCTTTGCTGGACAATAGTACCTGAAACCGCATCAGTCCAGCAGTACAGTGCAGTACTCGTTGATCAGGAATAGCCAGTCGTATTCGCCGTTTGCTTCGAGCTTTGCTCCTGCCAACGCAACAAAGAGCAGAACCTGCTCACCTTCGGCAACTTCCGCAGAGAGATAGCCTAGAACCCCCGACTGGACTGGCAGCCAGTATTCGCCGGAATCCTCGACGATCAACAACTCTTCCTCGAACAGTTCCACGCTAGGCTGCTCGAGGTTAAATGCCTGAAGCCACCAACCGATGCGCTCTTTCCGGTCGCTCGTGATGAGCCTACGCTCACCTGTCAAAGTTACTAGTACACGCGAGGGGTAGAACTCGGCAGACATGATGTAGTCCGGTGTGTCCTTTATGTAACCGCTCTCTGTGTCCATGATATCGCCGAGAGAGCGTGGTAGATAATGAGGCCAAAAGTCAGGACAGATGCAGGCCGCCAGCGGTGCGCATGTAGGTGTAGATGTTGGAAGCGGCTCGGTCGCGGTAGGCACGGGAGTGTAAGTCGGTGCGGACGTCAGCGTCGGAGAAACGGTGTCAGTAGGTGCGATGGGTGACAGGTCGCAGGCTAGCGCGGTGAAGAAGAGCACTAAAGCGCTTGCCGCTAAGACAAATATACCACGACGTGAAGTCATCAAGTCCCCCTATGTTTGGATAGCCAGTTCCAGTCACGCCTGGCGTCCAACATGCTTTCCGTGCCAAGCCTCAAATTCATTCGAAGCCATCTAGGCCACAAAAAAAGATTGGCAGATTGGCATTATAGACGGGTCGGCGAAATTACGCAACCGTCCCACCTATAATGACCAACCTACCAATCTGTTAGTGTTCGCTCAACTATTGTAGCGAGGTATGGAAACCTCGGCTACATTGCTATCGCAGCAAGTGACTAGTCCATATTTTGCTGAGAAAAAGTGCCAATCTATTCTGAATCATCCTCCTTCCCTTTTACCTTTAGAATAGCTGCGGTCAGCGCGTCAATTTCCTCAAAAGTGTTGTAGAACGCCAATGACGGGCGTACCGTGCTCTCCAACCCCAGGCGCCGCAACACCGGTTGAGCACAATGATGCCCAGCCCTGACCGCGATGCCTTCTCTATTGAGTCGTTGCCCTACTATCTCATTGGGAATGCCATTCAACACAAATGAAAGTACGCTGACCTTGTGCGGGGCAGTACCAATCAGACGCAGCCCTGGAATCTCGGCCAGCGCCTGGGTGGCGTACATCAGGAGCGCTTCCTCGTGCTGTATGGCCGCGTGAAACCCAATGCGCTCAAGATAGTCAATCGCCGCCCCCAATCCAACGGCATCGGCGATATTCCCCGTGCCAGCTTCAAACTTGTGCGGCAGGCTGTTATAGAGCGTACGCTCGAAACGGACGTCCTGGATCATATTGCCCCCGCCTTGCCAGGGCGGCATCATCTCTAACAACTCGGCCTTGCCGTACAAAACCCCAATCCCGGTTGGGGCAAACAGTTTATGTCCAGAAAAGACAAAAAAGTCACAATTGCTAACTTGCACATCCACCGGCATATGGGGGATAGATTGCGCTCCGTCGACCAGCACCCGTGCGCCCACGGCGTGCGCCATCTGCGTCATCGCCAACACCGGATTCACGGTGCCCAACACATTCGAGACCTGCGTCACGGCCACCAGCTTGGTCCTTGAATTCAGCAGTGCGGCGTACTCATCCAAAAGAATTTCCCCTGCGTCATTCATCGGAGCCACCCGCAGCACAGCGCCGGTGGCCTCGCACACCATTTGCCAGGGCACAATGTTGGCGTGATGTTCCATCACAGTGACGACGATTTCATCCCCTGGGCGCAGGAAGGTTCTGCCGTAGGATTGAGCGACCAGATTGATTCCCTCGGTGGTGCCGCGGACAAAAACGATCTCTTGCGTATCCTTGGCGCCGATAAAGGCACGTACCTTTTCGCGCGCCTGTTCGTACGCTTCGGTGGCACGATCCGCCAATGTATGCACACCCCGGTGAATGTTAGAGTTGTCGCGCTCGTAAAAGCGACTGAGGGCATCGATCACGGCGCGGGGTTTTTGCGTGGTGGCGGCATTATCCATCCAGATCAGGGGTTTGCCGTGCACGCGCTGGTGCAGAATCGGGAAATCTCGCCGGATGATATGTACGGGGAAACTAGTAGCCGGCGGCTCTTTAGATGCGGTCATGTTGACCGTAGAACGTTCTCTGGTCCGCTGAGGGTCGTCCAAAAAATAAAAGCGACCCGTCTGATGTTGTTCGGAGAGAGAGGGCGTAGCAAAGTCCGCCAGAGTGATGTCTGCTCCCTCGTTCTGATCAGCGAGTTCCTGTGCGTCAATGTCCGGAGCCGAGCTGTCTCCCTCTCGTTCCGGCCTGGATTCCACTGGCTCGCCGGTGTAAAACATATTGGCCAGTTGTTGAACGATATCGGGGGCGAGCCATTCCTTTGGTATGTTACTTTCTGGTGGGATATTCATAATAGTTCGCTACGTCCACATTCTCGAGCACGCCCAGCGCGTCATCTACCAACACCACGACCGAATAATAGAGCGTCATCAGATAGTTAGCGATGGCTTTTTGATCAATCCCCATAAAGCGAATTGACAATCCTGGCATAATCTCGCCTTCAGTGCCGCTTTGATGCAGTCCTACCACCCCCTGTTCTGATTCCCCCACCCGCATGAGCAGGATACTGGTGGTAGGGCTTCCGGTGGCGTGATTGAGCATCAATTTATCGCACGGAATCAGAGGTACGCCGCGCCAGGTTATGAATGACGAGCCGAAAAGCTCAATCGCCACCGGTGGCACCCCGCGCCAGGTACATTCCCGTCCAAAGGCCGCGATTGCCCTGGGGTGAGCCAAAAAGAAGGCGGGTTTCTTCCAGACTTTGGTTAGCAATTCGTCCATATCGTCGGGTGTTGGCGCTCCGGCGCGCGTATGCACCCGCATCGAACGCGGCGCTGCATAGAGCAAGCCGAATTCTGGATTGTTGATCATTTCCCATTCCTGGCGTTCTTTGAACGTCTCAGTAGCCAGGCGTACCTGTTCGGCATATTGCAGGTGAGGATCGTTATATAGATCCAGCACGCGAGTATGAATCTTGACAGCGCCTTGAATAATGTTGAGGGCATATTCTTTGGGATACTCGTCGTAATCCACGACGGTATTGGTGATGTCGGCGTCTTCGCTATGGAATGACGATACGTCGATCAGGCTTTCGCCGAATTCATTCATAATCAGATCTTTGAGTTCGTAGCGTTGTTTGACCACGTCCTGAAAGCGCGCCTTGATTGCCGGGTCTCGATCCAGAATCGTCAGAAACTGCTCTCGTTCCAGCGTCAGGCACATGCACGGCGTCAGGGCCTTGACACTCGCCATGCGGGGCTTATCTTCCATCAAGGCAACCTCGCCGAAATAGTCGCCTGCACCGCTAATCTTGATCGAAACGTTCTTGTCGTACAGGTTCTTGGCATAGATCTCAACCTTGCCCTGCGCCACAATATAAAACGTGTCCCCTGGCTTGCCTTCATCGATGATAGTGTCGCCGGCGTTAAACGGGGTGCTTTCAAACTGTTGGCAGATCGATGCCAACAGTTCGTCATCGGCTTCTCGAAATAACGACAACGCGCGTAGATCTTGGGGCTGCAATTTCACTTGATCGTCGACAACCGTAAACCTGATTATCTCGTCGGTGGGGAGTAACGTCTTGTGCCGGTTCACTCGGTATGTGCCGCCCTGCACGTTGACCCAGGGCAGCAACTTGAGAAACCAGCGCGGCGTAATCCCCAGCATCTGGGGTCGTGTCTTGGAGATGGTGGCCAGATTGCGGGCCGCCATAGTCTTGATGCTGTAGGGTTTAAAGGTTGATTCAGCCATTGTTCCTCCTCTTTTCTGTATATAGCATTGTGATTCCTTGTGACCTCTCAGCAAACGAGAACGCCCACCACTACCTTGACGGTGGGCAGGCAACTTTACGATAACGAGCGGTCTGTTTCGCAACACTTGGTATTCACATCAAGGTACCCTTTCCTGGTTGTGGTCTCGATCTATTCGAGGTTGCGAGGCGTTTGCACTGCAAGTATACTCTTGTTTCAATCGAGCGCAAATGAGCGATTGGCTACGCCGTGCAGATCGACCGGCAGGATTTGCGCCGATTAGGCGACAGAGCGATGCGTGCTCATCATACCATAGGGACGCGCGAAACCTGGTCCCAGATGCCACAGCGGAGAATTGCTGTGCCATCCATCGCCACAAAAAAGATTGGCAGATTGGCATCATAGACGGGTCGGCGAAATTACGCAACCGTCCCACCTATAATGACCAACCTACCAATCTGTCAGTGTACGCTCAACTATTGTAGCGAGGTATGGAAACCTCGGCTACATTGCTATCGCAGCGAGCGACCTACTCCATATTATGCTTCAAAACCCGCACCACCTCACCATCAGAGTCGCGGCGGATGCGCACCTCTAGCGGCATCTGGCCGGGCAGGGTGTGCGTGGCGCAGCCAAAGCACGGGTCGTAGGAGCGGAAGGCCATCTCGACCATGTTCAACTTGCCCTCGTCGACCTCGCCGCCCTTGATCAACGCCTGCGCCGCTTTCTTGACCGAGATCGAGATCGGCGCATAGTTGTTGGTCGTGCCGACAACGAGATTGGCCCGCGTCACGATGCCGCGCTCGTCGGTGAAATAGTGGTGTGTCAGCGTGCCGCGCGGCGCTTCGACGATGCCCACACCCTCGGTCGGGGTTTCTGTGGGGATGTTGCGCACGTGCGGGTCGGTGATGCCGGGGTCCCGCGTCAGCTCGACGAGGCGCTCGGCAGCGTAGAGCAGCTCGACCAGGCGCGCCCAGTGAGTGACCAGGGTGCCGTGCACCGGCTTGCCGCCCAGCGTCGAATACAACTCTTCGTAGGCTTCCTGCGCCTTGGGCGTGGCCATACCGTCGGAGGCGTTGAGCCGCGAGAGCGGTGTGGCCTGGTAGACGCCGCTGTCCATACCGGTCGTGAATCCCTTCCAACCTATCTTTTTCAGATAGGGGAATTTGAGGTATGTCCAAGGCTCCACGTGCTCGGCGATGATGTCCAGATACTCGTCCGGGCCGTACTTGACAAACTCGTTCCCCTCGGGGTCCACGACGCGCACTTTGCCATCGTAAAAGTTGACCTTGTTGTTCTCGTCCACCATCCCCATATAGTACATGGGCGTGGTAAAAGCGTCCGAAAGGATCAGGTCCAGATACGCCTGGTTCCCCAGCACTACGTCGCGGAAGAGTTGCAGACTGAACAACGCAAAGTCGATCAACTCGAGGCCGGTGGCCTCGAACTGAGCACGTTCTTCCTCGTTGATCGCCTTGCTCACGCCGCCGGGGATCGCGCTGATGGGATGGATGTGCTTTCCACCCAACTGGCCCACAATGTCCATCGCCTTGCCACGGGCAGCGATGACGGCGCCACCGGTCTCCAGGCCGACCTTGTGGATCAGGCCCAGGATGTTGCGCTCGGCAACGGGTGCCGTCGGCCCCAACACAAAGTCGGGGGCGGCCAGGATGTAAAAGTGGACGGTGTGGTCGGCGACGTAAAAGGCCGAGTAGAGCAGCTCTCGCAGCATTTTGCCCGCTGGGGGCACCTCGACGTTATAGACCGCGTCGCAGGCTTTGGCCGACGCCATGTGGTGTGCCTCCGGGCAGACGCCACAGATGCGGGGCGTGATGCGCGGCAGCTCTTCCACAGGCCGACCTTCAGAGAACTTTTCGAACCCACGCAACTCGGGGATGATCAGATAGGCATTGGCGACATCTCCATCATCGTTCAGGAAAATGTCGATCTTGCCGTGCCCCTCTAGGCGGGTTATTGGATCGATACTTATCTTTTTCATTCAACTTTCTCCAATTTTTTCCGGTGCAGCAGAGACGCTGGCAAGCCGAAACGGTAGAACGTGCCGACCGGATCTGCGATCTCGCCCACG
This sequence comes from Chloroflexota bacterium, assembly GCA_024232355.1. The sequence continues at coordinate 22,543 of JAAEPW010001114.1, forward strand.
ATGCGGGCGGCTTCTTCCTCGGTGTCGGCATCTACGACAGAGGCCACCGCCGAGAGAAGCGCTGCGCCCTGGTCGATCACGCCCGGTGCCGGGCCGTAACAGCCACGGCAGGGCAGGTCGACGGTGGTGCATAGCGCGCCACAGCCGCCCCGCGTCGCCGGGCCAGAGCAGATGATGCCCTGGTCAAAGAGACAGGCGTCGTGGTCGGGGATGATCTCGTGCGGGCGGTAGAATTTCTTGATGCGTTTCTCCTCCCGGCTGTGCTTGCACTCGTCGCACACAGTTTTGTCTGGGCTGGCTCCGACCACGCTTCCCGCGGGCGGCAGGTTGCCGGTCAGGATCGCCTCGACTACGGCCCAGATCTGCGGGGCCTGCGGCGGGCAGCCGGGGATATAGTAATCCACCTTTGCCACCTGATCCAGCGTCTTGACCGTGTTGTAAAAGTAGGGAATGGTCACCTCACCCTCGGGCATCTGGTAAGAAGTCTGCGGCAGAATGCCGTCGGGGTTGACCGTCGATTCCGACGTCAGGTACGCGCGCTCAAAGATCGAGTCCCGGTCGAACAGGTTGCCCAGCCCCGGGATGCAGCCCTCGTGGGCGCACGATCCAAAAGCGACGAACACCTTGGACTTTTTCCGCATCAGGTGAGCCATCTCTTCGTTCTCGCTGGTGCGGATGGCGCCGTTAAAGAGAAAGACGTCCATGTGCCCATCGGGCATCGCCTCGACGTCCTTGTACTTGGCATCCACCGCTACCGGCCAAAAGAGAATGTCGGCCGCTGCGTCCAGGTCAATGATCTTTTCCCGTAACTCTACGATGGCGATCTCGCATCCACCGCAGGAGGCGGCCCAGTAAAGTCCTAATTTCAGTTTATCTGCCATGGCCTAGTCCTCCTTGCTCTCTAGTTGTTTATTCCAGTCGAGCGGGCCGAGTTCGCGCACCTGCTCGGTGAAATCGTGCACCAGTTGGGCCCACTTGGGGGCCTCTGCGCCCGATATCCAGCCCCAGTGGAAGCGGCCTGCCTCGACGCCATACTGCGCCAGCAGAGCCTCCACCAACGGCATACGCCGGAAGGTCTTGAAATTTCCATTGTTATAGTGGCAATCGCCGGGCGGGTGGCAGCCAGAGACGATAACTCCGTCCGCGCCCTCGACGAACGCCTTGAGCACAAAGACCGGGTCCACGCGCCCCGTGCACATCACGCGAATCACGTCCACGTTGGGCGGCTGCTTCATCCGGCTGACGCCAGCCGTGTCGGCGGCAGAGTAGGTGCACCAGTTGCACAAAA
>JAAEPW010001115.1 GCA_024232355.1 Chloroflexota bacterium
CATCGGCCCAACCTCAGGGCAAATCGCTCTGCTGTGTGACCTGGCATCGGTTTTCCCGGAACGTAAATACTACTTTCTCTACGTTCTTTTGCTGTCCCACGCAGACAACCGGAAAGGAAGATACCAATCGCCGCCGATCGAATCGTACCAAGATCTGGAACTGTTTCTTTGGACTTTTCAAACGTTCTTTGAGCAAGATGGCAGACATCATATCTGGGTTGCATCTGTGGCTTCTGACGATCTATTGGTGTACGATCAGCACAACGTGATCTTTGCCTATGGCAACATTGATGGTTTCGAAGAGAGGCTGCGAGAACTGGGATACGAAGAGAAAGAGTTCTGGTTTCCTGTCCCGCACGCTCACACGTATCCCGCAGCGAACGTACACCAGGAGCAAGGGGTGCTTGAGTATTACGACTGGCACTGGTCCGAGTTGCAAGAGGGAGATGAGTGGAACTAGGCAGCATCTTGAGGCAATTAACCCACGCTGCACCTGATTGGGCTGGCGGCGATGGTGACACGCCAGACTCGTCCACCAGGTGAGATCGACGTTATGCGGCCCAAGTTAGCTTGTGAAAATGCCAAGGTCAAGGAGAAAATATGAAACCCGACCCAACAAAACTGCTAGAAATAGCGGGCATAAAAACCCCACTCGTCGGTTTTTACGATGTGCCCGATCCAGAACCCTTTGAACCTTTCGCTAACCC
>JAAEPW010001116.1 GCA_024232355.1 Chloroflexota bacterium
GACCCAAAGACCAACCGGGCTTTGTGGGAGTCCTGGTGCGCTGGGCTTGACAACCCACCACCATTGCCAGATGATTTACCACCACTACGCATACTGTTGATCTGGGACAACCTCAAGGGCCATAAGACGTCAAGCTTTGTAGACTGGCTGATCCAGCACGGTATCATGCCGTTATACACTCCCTTGGGTGGTTCTTGGTTGAACATGGCCGAGTCGATACAGCGAATCTTGAAACGTCGTGCGCTGGCAGGACAGCATCCCTCTAAGCCGGACGAGATCATCGCCTGGCTGGAAGCAGTTGCTCGTGCCTGGAACCGAAATCCGACCCCTTTCGAGTGGGGCGGGAAACGGGCTGCGCGTCGGGCACAGAGTCGCCAGCGGCGTCACGCACTGGGTGGTTCTGGAGCTTGCACTCGTCGCCCGATACGACGTCCTCGCCGCACTATTATTGAAGAATGGCGGTCCACATGTCAAATGACCCACTAGTGGACACGAGGCACAACCAATCACACCTGTCCTGACAGCCCGTTTAGTGCTACCCTCGCCTAAATCGCGGGCAA
>JAAEPW010001117.1 GCA_024232355.1 Chloroflexota bacterium
CAGAACCAAGCAATGAAAACAACAAGCGGTTTTTGTGTTCACTTGCCAACAGGTTGGGTCCTCGTTGAGCGTTCGTCCAATAAATGTAGTTCTCAAAGCGCATCCACCATGTCCGGAAGTTCGGCTGCTCTCCGGCGTGATCCCAGTATGGCGGCGGCAATGGGAACTGGACACGCGGAAGCTCTGGCGGCGGCGGCGCAACAGCAGCACTTGTCCCGGCGACGGCATCGGTCGGAGGCGTCGTTGTTCCCGGCGTTCCAGCGGCGGTCGTCGTTGGAGGCGTCATGGCCCAGCCCTCTCACTTTCGATCCAATCCAGCGGCACATGTAAAACCGTACTGACAAAATCTTTGCCCTTCGTACCGGTGGTGCCCACTGGAAAGGATCGATGAGGGAAGACAGGGCGCAGTGATGGCTGTAGGTTGCTGTGGCTCGCGACACCACTGATGGATTCTTGAGTTGGGGCGGTTTCAGCAAACCCCCAGCAGAGCGGCAACAATGAACAACCTATTTATGAGCAGGCGAAAACAGACAGTGACAACAAATCCCAATCGGGAACGATCTAAAGAGCAGGCGCGGTGCACAAACCTTATGCAAAATTCCTAACTGAGCGCCTGCTCAAACAACAACATATGAACTGATGTACACGGATTTTTACTGAACAAAGTATCCGAATACATCACAAATACCCAGAGTGAGCATGC
>JAAEPW010001118.1 GCA_024232355.1 Chloroflexota bacterium
CCGACCACAATCGGCCCCCATGCCATTTGCACTTCGGCTGGGGCTACGGGCAACAGAGTGACAAACTGGCATAGCAACGTCACTGTAATCGGCCGCATGCGGCGCTGGGACTTGCCCCCATCCCATTTGATCGCAGCCAACAAGGTTCGTAGTTGATCTGACGTAGCCAGCTTTGGGTCCAGTCCTCTGTCCAGTAGCTCCAGCCGAATCCCAACCAGGTACGAGCGGATTGTTGACGCCTGAAGAGATCACTCGGCTGCCAAATGAACCGTAAGCCTGGCCAAATTCTGCCCCAACAGGCGACGGTCCTGTGGCCATGGCACTGTCCCGAGTTGCTCCATCAGTCGTACGTAATGATGTAATCTGGCTGCATAGGCTCTTCTCGTTGAACTTGCGAGTGATGAGTGTGGCCAAGTCGTGATGCGGGCATCGAGATCGTGGATCCGCCTCATCACTAAAATCGAGCGCAAAGTAACTTATATCAGTAGGCAGAGGTGCCGCATGAGGACAACTAGCATAAA
>JAAEPW010001119.1 GCA_024232355.1 Chloroflexota bacterium
ATGTCTCGGTGCCATTGCAGAAATCCCCGTCATTGCAGTGAGAGCTGGGTGGGTCATTTGCGGTGCAGTTGTCGCTAGTCTCATTGCAGGATTCGGAGCAGTCGTCGTCCTCGTCGCCTACATTGACGAGACATGGGTCACCCGTGGAGCTGCCGCAGACGCCACCGTCCGTGCAGGTTTCGGTACCGTTACAGAATTCACCATCATCGCAAGGCCCGAGTATGTTTGTATATTCGCATACATTGAGCAGATTACAGGCATCGGATGTGCAGGCATTACCATCATCGCAGTCGCCATCGGGATCCTGACCTTCTGGAACAAGACTGCAAGTACCTTCGAGTCCACTCAAGGCACATGACTCACATAGACCATCACATACTTCATTACAACAGTATCCATCCACGCATAGATCGAGCGAACCACAGAGCGCAACGGCATTTGATTCGTTGCAGCTTAAGAGTCCCCCATCAGGGCCTGAATCTGGTCCGGCGTCGCCATCAGAATCGGTATCAGCATCCGTATCCGTATCCGTGTCAGTATCAGTATCCATGTCAGTATCGCTATCGGTATCGCTATCGGTATCACCATCGGTATCACCATCGGTGTCGCTATCGGTGTCGGTATCAGCATCGGTGTCAGCATCGGTGTCAGCATCAGCATCGGTGCTTGTATCCGACGGTGATGCGTCCTCACCAAAAGAACTTGTTTCTCCTGAGCAGCTTGAGCAGCTCGTAACGAACAGGAACAAAGGAAAAAGAACCAGTGTTACCAAATTGTTTTTCATCTTCTACTCCAGTAGACCATCAGAAGGCCCAATTGGTTTTGAAGTTACTATCCGCTTAGGGACTCCAACACCCTCTGCCGGCAGGTACTGGGAATTGGCCGGTATCATCGTCCATGTGTGGGAACGTGGGTCCCGCGCACGCACCTGTAATGCAAGCGTTGCTTGTGCCACTACCGCAGGTGACAGCATTTTGATTGAGCCCGCAAGGAACGCAGTAGTAATTTGCCGGACAATCATTGTAGCCAGGATCTCCTGAATTAGGAGTAATCCATTGCGGTGTAGGACCGCCATTTGATTCGAGTCCGCACGCAGGTGCGCAACCGCCGCCACCTATGGCCTGGGCGGTAAAGCCCCAAAACGAGTGACAGTAGGCGGGATCGTGATCGTCGGGGGTTGGATCAATCAATTGTGGCCAATCGTCTCCGATGTAATCTGTGTTGCAGTGTGGTAACGATCCACCGACGGCGGCGACTTTTGTTATACAGACATGGTCGGAGTCGCAATAGTTTTCAGGCTCATCCGGTGCCTTTGAAAGAGTCTCCGGATAAGGGAAAACATCAGGGACGCAGGCTCCGACCTGTGTGCCGTTGCCGTCGTCCAGATCACAGCACTCATCGTACATGTTGGCTGAGGCGGTGGTAGTAGGTGCGTCGACACTACCAATCCGGCACGTTCCGAGATCGTCGCCGGTTGCGGGATTGTAGCAAGGTGTGCAAATCAGGCCCGAACCACATGTGTTTTGATTGTCAACAGGATCGCCCGGCTGTGGATCGAGTTTCAAAAAGTCGTCGTCACCACCAATGCCATCGGCATTATACTTGTATCTCGCGTACATCTGGGTAGCGGGAATGCATGACGGCAGACAGCGGCCCTCAAATCCTTCATTGGGGGCAATATCATTACCTGTCGGCCATACTGTACATGGATCAGGCACGTACGAGTCCGGATCAACACAGGGAGCGCAACCAGAAACAGGCGTCCCTTCACATTTTCCTGTACCGTCACAGAAGTCTTCTGTACATGCATCACCGTCGATGCATGGGTTCGGTGGGACAAAGGGACCGTAATTTGGTCCTGGATAGGAGCATGAGTCTGTTGTCTCATTGCACTCGCTATTGCATAGCTGACCACATGGGGCATTTCCCGAAATGCAAGAGTCGTCCGCCTCGCTGCAGGTTTCTTCGCCGTTACAGAAGAGCCCGTCACTTGGGCACGGGCTGCCCGTGGAGCCGCCGCAGGCCCCGCCTGAGCATGTCTCGGTGCCATTGCAGAAATCCCCGTCATTGCAGTGAGAGCTGGGTGGGTCATTTGCGGTGCAGTTGTCGCTAGTCTCAGTGCAGGATTCGGAGCAGTCGTCGTCCTCGTCGCCTACATTGGCGGCACACGGGTCGCCCGTGGAGCCGCCGCAGGCCCCGCCTGAGCATGTCTCGGTGCCAGTTCGGAAGAGCCTCGCGTAGGGAAAGAGGGTGGATCGCGGTGGTCGCCGTAACATGAAAAAAAAAAAATTGCAGGATCCCGCGCAGTGCTC
>JAAEPW010001120.1 GCA_024232355.1 Chloroflexota bacterium
CCGATTTTATGGGTGAAAACGTGCTCATACTTGAAAAGTTGGCAGCGAAGGACATTCTGGTCGCTCCAAGATGGTTTTTTTGCATCGACGAGACGATGTTTGACAGATTTCAAGCCCAAACCGGTACGACTTTATGAGACTCGACAGTCGTTTATCTACTAACCGCCCATTAGGTGGAATAGCGGTCATCAATACCACTATCCTATGGTTAGCGACTCGAGCGCAAACGACGAAAGACGACTCGGAGAACATCTGTGAACAAAACTAGAGCACCCAAGAACAGGGGCAAATCAGGCTCAACATCAGACAAAGAAAAGCATGATGCCGCTGTTAAAGATCTCAATGACATCTTTGAGTTCACCTCTTTCTTTGGTCCATCTTTTACCATGCCTGTTTTAATCGTAGTCTTTCTTATAGTACTATGGTTTGCGTCGTTGTTGTTCACAACACCTACTACTAGGCTTAGAGGGCTAACCGTTGATGAAAATGGTCAGCCTGTACCGAGTACATTTATAGTGTTCAAGGACAATAAAAAGATCGCTATTAGACAATCAGGGACAGATGTTAAAACTGATGAAATGTGTTTTCCTCCTCGAGATTACAACTATGAACTGACTGTTCCGGGAGATATAATTGAACCGCCACAAGGGCGTTGTAGAGCAGTAATGGTGGATGATCTGAAACCCGGAGGAGCACCTTGGCTTGCAGAGACAACTGACGGGCACCTCATTGTTGTGCAGAATCTAGGCTCGGATCCACCATCATCCTACTTTGAGCCCTCTGCAGGTGAGGCTACTGAACCAACAGGAGCCAAGTCTCTTATACAATCAAGCCCTTTTGTACGGTGGAGCGTCATTCTCATAGTTTTTTTCTCTCTTGGTCTAGTCTTTATACGTCCCAGGTGGCAGACAATAACAAATTTGGCCGCTCGTTGGCTTGACACCAGCCGCAAAGGTCGAGCGTTGCACAAGTCGTCTGGTACGATGCGCCACAACCTCAATGCTCACTTTAATGCAGGCGAATTGCACGATCTCTGTTTTGACTTGAATATAGATTACGACTCGTTGCCTGGTGAGGGAAAAAGCGACAAGGCAAGGGAGTTGGTTGCTCACTGCAGGAGACACGGACGCACGCAAGAACTCGTGATGCAATGCTCTAAATTACGTCCCAAAGTTAATTGGAAGGACACTATTGAGTAAAGCTGGTCGAGAGTACGAGAAACGCCGTTTGGCTCACTTTACGGCGACAGTGCCCACGCCGTACCGCCAAGCGGTAGAACCGAACCGGTAGAAACACCTAAACACAAAAGGAACTAACAAACCCAATGCCCCATCTCGACAAACTCATCCAACAAAACGCAACCGCCTGGCGCGAGAACCGCTACGTAACCTAACCGGAGCCCTCCCTATGCCCCCACTCACACCCGAAGACCAAGCCCGCCAACAAATAGACCAAATGCTCACCGCCTCCGGCTGGGAGGTCCAGGCCCGTGCCCGGATGAACCGCACCGCTGCTCCCGGTGTCGCCGTCTGCGAGTTCCCCCTCACCACCGGCGAGGTCGACTATCTCCTCTTCGCCCAGGGCAAACCCATCGGCGTCGTCGAGGCCAAGCCCGCCGGGACGCCCCTCAGCGGCGTCGAGTCTCAAGCGATGAAATACAGCGTCGGCCTGCCGCCCGAACTTGGTGACCTGGCCTGGGACAATCCTCTGCCCTTTCGCTACGAAACCACCGGCGTCGAGACCTACTTTGCCGACGACCGCGACCCCGATGCCCGCAGCCGCCGTGTCTTTAGCTTTCACCGGCCCGAAACGTTGGTCAAATGGACCGGGGGGGCACGGACGCCGGGGGTGCCGGTGCCCGGACCCCTCGTCGGGGAGAAAGCAGCGCCCTACACGGTTCACGCCCAAACCCTGCGCGCCCGGTTGCGCCAGATGCCACCCCTCGGTAGGGGCGCGGTCTCCACGCCCTTGTGGCCCGCTCAGATCAAGGCCATCCAAAATCTCGAAATCTCCCTCGCCCAAGACCGCTCCCGCGCCCTGATCCAGATGGCCACCGGCAGCGGCAAGACCTATACCGCCGTCAACGCGGTCTACCGCCTCATCAAGCACGCCGGGGCCAACCGCGTGCTCTTTATGGTCGACCGCACCAACCTGGGACGCCAAGCCTACAACGAGTTCAACCAGTTCATCACCCCCGACGACGGGCGCAAGCTCGCCGAGCTTTACAACATCCAGCACATGACGTCCAACGTGCTCGACCCCGTCAGCAAGGTCTGCATCACCACCGTCCAGCGCCTCTACTCGATGCTCCGTGGCGAGGCCGAGATGGACCCCGAATTGGAGGCCCGCCCCCTGAACAAGTTGGGGCACATCTTTGGCGACCGGCCCAAAGATGTGGTCTACAATCCCGGCTTTCCCATCGAGTACTTTGACTTTGTCGTCATCGACGAGTGCCACCGCTCCATCTACAATCTCTGGCGGCAGGTGCTCGAATACTTTGACGCCTACCTCATCGGCCTGACCGCCACCCCGTCCAAGCAGACCTTTGGCTTTTTCAACCAGAACCTGGTGATGGAGTACACCGACGAACAGGCCG
>JAAEPW010001121.1 GCA_024232355.1 Chloroflexota bacterium
AGAGCATAGAACGTCCAATTCTGTGACAGCCTGAGTAGTAATCAGGCATGTTTATCTTAGCACAAGACTTGGTGAAAAGTCAATAGGAGATTGATCCTGAAAGTAAGGGAATTCCAGAGAAATAAATCTCCCAAACAGATTTTGTGATGCAGTCAACGACACCGTGAAAAAGCAGATTATGATGGATTCCTGGAGCTTTTCCGGTTATTTTGTAACTTGCGTGCGATTTATGAGATTCTCCGCCGCAAATTCTGGGAGAATTTAATAACTGGAAAAGCCCAACTACTCAGGTATGGAATCCTTGCAAAGGTTCGACAGCGCTTTTCAAGCCAAAGATGTTTTCGCTGACCAGAAATCACTACAGCAACAGTGCAATTCGCAACCTTCGCAAGGGTAGGCCGAGGAATTACTCCTGGAAGCGCATTTTATTTTTGGGCAAATGGCGCAGAATCGCTCTCGATGGCTCCCAGTCACCGTCCTCGGGACGGGTCAAGCGTAAAAATTGCATCAGAGAGCGACTGTTTTAGGGGCGGCGGCTCTCGACAAAAGCGACTGGGTCCAGATAGCCGTAAAAGTCGGGGTGGGCGCGGGCGGGAAGATCATCCCAGGTGTACCCCACGCCCGCGATCTGGCGGTTGCAGGTTCCGCGCGCTCCGGCGGTCCCTACGGGGAACATGTTCGAGCCGTCGTAAAAGGTGCGCATCTCCCAGTGTAGGTGGCTGTTCATGCCCATGTCGTAGAGGGCGGCGATCATCTGCCCGCGCGTCACTGGCTGGCCCGGCTGAACCTGTATGTGGCCCACGTGCCAGTAGATGGAATAAACGGTGCTGCCATCAACCAGCCGGTGCTCGATGGCGACGATCTGGCCCTCGCTGCCTGCGTCCACGACAAAGACGGTCACGCCGTCGGCCACGGCATAGACCGGCGCGTGCGTGGCCGATCCCCAGACGACGTCGTCCGCGCTGTTGACCACGAACAGGTCTATCCCGGCGTGGTAGAGTTGGCTAAAGGAGATGGTGCCGCCGCCAGCATCACGAAAGCAGTTGGAGCGATTGCCCCACGACGGGTTCTGCTTGCCGTACCGTGTGTGCAGCAGTGATCCATAGTCCTCGATGGGCAGCAGCGGGTAGTCGAATTCGGTGGCGACGGGCGGCGTCGGCCAAGAGGTGTAGGGAGCCGTGGTGGGGAATATGGGCAGCGGCAAAGCTCCGCCAAGGTTGTTCTCCCAGCGGAAAATCAGAGCGATCAAAAAGAGGCCGACGAGGCCGACAAAGATCAAGAACAGGGTGCGGACGCAACTGCGATTTTCCATTGCGCGTGGCTACTTGTATTCTTTGCGCAGAGGATGCCAGGCGTCGATAGCGACGGTCGGTTCGTCGAGTACGACGGCTCCGTGGGGCACGCCGGACGGGCAGCAGACGACGTCACCGGCCCGGAGCATCTGCGTCTTGTCGCCCAGCGTAAACTCCATCGCTCCCTGTACCACGTAGGTGATCTGTTCGTGGGGATGGTCGTGGAGGGGCACGACGCTGCCCGGCGCAAAGTCGAAAAAGGTCATCATGGCGTGTTCCAGGTAGACGGCCCGGCGCACGATGCCCGGCAGCATTTCGGTTTCGGGTAATTCGTTCACGGTAAAGAATGACATTGACTTGCCTCCTGATCTCGATTTGGTCACAACAGCATCCACCCGATCCCCGCCGCGACGAGCGCACCCACCACCGACGCGACCAGGTTCACCAGGTCGTTCGTCAGCCAACGCCAGCCTCGGTGTAGGCGTGTGTTTGTACCGCAACGATGTACCTGGCGCTCGGTCTCTTTTTGACAGGTATCGCACCAATAGATGGCCTGGACGGTAGCGCCCAGTAGGCTGTCGAACAGTGAGCCGAGCAGTCCGCCCACGGTCGCTGCCAGAAGCAACACCCCGGCGACGATCCAGCCCTGGCGCATCACCAGCAGTCCTAGCCCGCCCAGCAGACCGATAAAGAGCGCGCCGCCCAACGACGCGGCAGTCCCCAGCCAAGAGACGCCTCCCGACGCGCCAACCTCGACCCGTTGACCGGAGGTGATCAGGCGCGGTGGATGCGGGTTTAGCACGCCCAACTCGGTGGCCCACGTGTCGGCGTTGACGGCGGCCATCGCGCCGGCGCAGGCGGCGAACCAAAGCATTTTTCGGCCATCTCCCGACACTGGGAGAATCCGAGAGAGCACGGCCAGCAGAGCGGCTGTTCCCGCGTTGGCTATCGCTTGGCCTATATCCCGTTGGTGCCCTTTGTCAAACTTTTCGGCTATCTCTTGTTTGTCGTGGGCGCGGTAGAAGGAGAGCGCGCTGGAAGAGACGAAAAAAGCGACGAGCAGAATGCCCCATTCCCAGCCGCCCATTCCAAAGATGAGGGTGCCGGTGATGATCGCGCCCGCGACGCCGCTGTGGCTCAACGCGCTGCGCCGGTAACCAAGCACGCCGATGAGGGTCGAGAGGAGCAAGCCGCCCGCGAGTTCGAGGAAGTTGAAAGCGTCGGTCATCGGATATGGGCCTGCTACAGTCGCCCTAGGATGCCGATGGCTGCGGTCCACATCAGTACCTGGATGAGAATCGTCCCGCCCCACAGCATATAGCTGACCATCCGCTCTCGGCGGTATGCCAGCCCGCCGAGCACACTGTTGAGCAGCAGCGCCACAAAACCGATGAGGGGGATGACAAAGATTTGGCCCCGCGCCTCCAGCCGGTCGGGTTGGCCCACCACGTCAAAGTGGAGGGGGACCAATCGAGGCAATGCCGGGAATTGAAAACACAGCAGACTGGTCAGAGCCAGGAGCAGCAGCAGGCTTGTCGCCAGTAGGATGAGGCCGATACGATCCTGCCATATCTGCCAGCTCAGAAAATCCGGGCGCCTGGTGAATGGCTCCACAACCTGGGTAGAGCCCATCTCCATACGCTTGCGCAGCGATTCGAGAAAGCTGTCATGATCGGCAGGAGAGATGCCAAAGGTGATCTTGGGGGTTACGACGTAGATCTGGTGCTTGGGAGGGACGGTGGCGAAAAAGAGTGTCGGCCCTGCATCGGGGACCTCCCCCTGACCAACGCAGTGACCGGGCCATATCGCACCATAAAAGGGGATATTCCCCTCGACCTCGTCGCCCGTGAGTACGCGCTCGATCTGCCCGGTGGGAATGATCTGCTCCGTCGCGCCCCAGTGAATGACCAGCATGTTGCGGTCGAGCGAGTATCCCGAACGGACCAGTCCATACAGCCAGTAGACGATCATACCCAACAGCCCCAGGCTGAACAGCACGGTCAGGCCGACGATGAATGTCCCGATCACCAGCGGACGGTTGGTTGCCAGCCAGATCAAGTTGGCGTCGATCAAGAGGATGGCGATCATCAAACCGATACCGCCGCCCAAACCGAGATTTTTTTTCGTTTGCCATAACGTCATTCGCCACACTCCTTGCTCAAGCGGGGGCATTATACCAGGGGGAGAGAAGGGGGGCAAATCGTCCAAGCTTGGGTGTATTGACGGCAACCTTTTAATATGCTACAATTTTGCTCCGATTTTACATGGTTTGCGAAATCGGCGCATCGGACAAAGGAGAAAAATATGCGTAAATCTCTGTGCATCGTCGGGCTGTTGCTGGTTCTGGCGGTGTTGGCTTGCAGTGCTCCGGAACCTACGACGATTCCGGTTGTGTGTACGCCTCCGCTCTGCGTCGAGGGTGGGGAGTATTATTGCCCAGGAGAATGTCCTGGCGGGTGCGGCATCCAGTGTGGTGCGCCCCTTGCTTCTGGGGAACCGACGGCAACGCCATCCCCGACAGCACCCGTAGACACTCTGGTCATTCAGTGTACGCCCCCGCCTTGCACTGAGAACGAGGTCTATTACTGTGAGGCTGAATGCTCCGGTGGCTGCGGCACCCAATGCGCCACCCCGACGGCCGCGGCACAGTCTGGGCCACCCGTGGTGCTCTCCTTCACGGCAGACCGCAAGAACATCCTTGAAGGAGACAGCGTCACACTATCGTGGCAGGCGACGGGTGGCACCGGGGCCTTGATTCAATGGGTTAGCCGTGAAGCGGTATGGTCCCAAGCCCCCGGCCCCCTGAACCCCGACGGAGGCACGGTGACTGTCACGCCGACCGGCGATGGTGACATCACCTTGATCGTGGAGAACGGCGCTGGCTCTGTTCAAGCGCACTTGCAGCTTGTGATCGAGTGTCCGTATCCGTGGGCACCGGCATTGGAGGAGCCACCCCCTCTGGCCTCCGGCTGCCCCCAAGAGATAGAGTCCAGTGTCGTGGCTCAACAATCGTTCGAGAACGGATTCATGATCTGGGTGGAAGTCGAGCAAATGGTCTATGCGTTCTATGATCCCCAAGGAAGCTCATCGCATGCCACGTACGAAAGTTTCATCGACAACTTTGCTGAAGGAGACCCCGAGATGGATTACACCATCGTCCCGCCGCCGGGCCTTTCTCAACCTATTCGTGGCTTTGGATTGATCTGGCGCTCGGAATCGTTCGTCCGAGATCGGCTAGGGTGGGCGACGGGGCCCGAAGCCGGATTCGAGACGTGGATGCAGGGGTACAGCGGCACGGGGATGCACAATTACTATACATTACTGCGAGGCATTGACGGGACGATTTATCATCTGACAGCAACAGGTAGTGTTTGGGAGGTGTATGTACCATGAACACAAAAATGAACACGGAATTATTTGTTGATCGATTCCGAGATCCCGCCGCGGCCCGCGCCGTAGCTGAGGCGATTCGCGCCCGCTCCACCCGTCCGATCCGGTTGATGGAGTTTTGTGGTGGGCACACCCACGCCATCCTGCGCTTTGGCATTCCCGATCTCTTGCCGCCCACCGTCGAGCTGCGTTCTGGGCCGGGATGCCCCGTCTGCGTTACTGCCGCCGTCGACTTGGACCGGGCCATTGCTCTGGCACAGGTGGAGGATGTCATTCTGACCACTTTTGGGGACATGATCCGTGTGCCCGGCAGCAAGGGAGGCGGGTGGCATGATGATTCTGCTACGCGAAATGCCGATGCAAAAAATTCTACTATACGAAACATCCCCGCGACACTGGCTCAGGCCAAAGCGGAGGGGGACGACGTGCGCGTGGTCTACTCTCCTCTGGACGCGCTGCACATTGCGCGTGAAAATCCTGACCGCCCGGTCATCTTTTTGGGCGTGGGGTTCGAGACGACCGCACCGATGGTCGGGTCGGCGGTGCTGGCGGCGGAGAGTGAAGGGCTGGAAAATTTTTATGCTTATAGCACCCACAAGCTGACGCCGCCCGCCACCCACGCCATCCTGGGCGCGGGTGAGGTCCAGCTTTCGGGCATCATTGGGCCGGGCCACGTCACCACCGTCATCGGCTCCGACGCCTGGCGCTTTTTGCCCGACGATTATGGCATCCCGTGTGCCGTCGCCGGGTTCGAGCCGCTGGACATCCTGCGAGCGATCCTAGCACTGGTGGAGATGGTCGAGACGAATCAGCCCGACGTGAACAACACCTACGCCCGCAGCGTGCGCCCAGAGGGGAACGCCGTCGCCCAGCGGGTATTGGACCAGGTCTTTGAGATCGCCGACACCGAGTGGCGTGGGTTTGGCACCGTCCCCGCCAGCGGGCTGCGCCTGCGGGAGGCTTACGCCCGCTTTGACGCCGCTCAGGTCTTTCCGGTGGAGGTGGTCCCGGCCCACGAGCCTCCCGGCTGCCGCTGCGGGGAGATTTTGCGCGGAGTGTTCCTGCCCACCGAGTGCCCGCTTTTTGGCAAGGTATGCACGCCGCAAATGCCGATTGGGCCTTGTATGGTGAGCGCGGAGGGGGCTTGCGCGGCGTATTATCGGTATGGGACGCGGGATGTGATCTAGTTAGGCGCAATATTCGGCGTCGAGTTGTGAGTAACCGGCCCCGCTCATTCCATTGAAATGGAGGCTAATCTGTATACTCTACTTTACTTTAGTCCAACCGGAAATGTGTTGCATTTGACGAAAATGCTGGCAAAGCATTTGAGTCCACATGATGCAAAAATACTGCCACTAGACTCTGTCAAAGCAGAGCAACTGATGAACGACGAGCACCTCGTTCTACTTTATCCTATCCATGGGTTTAACGCGCCGCGAAATGTAAAGCGTTTTGTCAAACGTTTGCCGCCTGGTTTGTACGATACCGCAAGTATGATTGGAGTTGGTTGTACTACGCATTGGGTGAATCAAGCCGTATCCTCCGATTTACGAAAACTGTTCACCAAAAAAGATTATCCTATAATCCTTGATGAAATCCTAGCAATGCCCTTGACCTTTATTATGGCCTTTCCTGATGAATTGGCTTGCAAGCTAATTGCTGAATCTGAGAAAAAGATGCAAGATATTAGTATATCTCTTATTGCGGGGAAAAAAACGGCATATAGGGTCACAGGCAAATCGCGACTCTTGAATCTCTTTGGCAAGGCAGAATCATTTGCTTCACGATTGTTTGGATTGGAACTTTATGCTGGCAAGAATTGCAATGCATGTGGCACTTGTTGGAATCATTGCCCTGAAAAGAACATTGAGCGCGGTAGTAATGGTAAACCACGGTTTGGGTTTAGCTGTTTAATGTGTATGCGATGTATTTACAATTGTCCTCAAAGAGCCCTTGGTCCACGGTTTTCGAAATTCATTCCCATCAAGAAAGGTTATTCTATTTCACAGTATTTCGAGAACTAGTATCATCAGAGGTGTAGAGTTGGACCTGGGGTGCGGTCGGGGGAGGGTCAAGATGTACCGACAGCCAGAAGAGCCAGGTCGGAGGGATGCACGCCTACATGCCGAACGGGGTCGTACTTGGAGGGAGCGATCTATGCTAAATACAAAACCAGATTTCCAGAACATCACCCTGCCCCTAAGCAAACTCCTGACCATCGAACAATGCCCCTCCGAGTGGCGGCGGCATGACCTGTACCTGTTCCGCGACGATGCCGTTGTCTTTTATGTGGGCCAGTCGCACAACGCCTTTGACCGGGTCTGGGCGCATCTGTTCGGCGGATTCAAAGGGCGCTCGGTGGTGGGACTGTTTGTGCTGTGCAACTGGCCGCGCTCGATGCGGTTCGTGGTCGAGCTGATGTATTCGCAGTCGGCGCGCTTTGACTCGGTGGGGAATGATCTGGACGCGGCAGAGCGGTATCTGATCGAGCAACTGTCGCCCTGTTTTAACGAGGCATTGAACAGTCGCCCCACACCTTTGCCGGACAAGTATTCACCGCCCAGCGCCAGGGGACGGCGGCCCAAAAGCATCAAACGGATGATGCACGACGCCGCTCGCGCTTGCCAGTTGGAGCATGATCAAAAGCAGTGGGAATGAATTGGAGGTGAACGATGGAAACTGGAGCACAATCGTCATCAGAAAAAGCGCCAGAAGAGACCTATTTTGAACTCTTGGCCGATACGGGCCTCACAAAACACCTGGGAAGCCTGCGGGCCACGGCAGAACTGGTCGATTTGTGCCACATCGGCGAGGGCACGTACGTCCTAGACGTCGGCTGCGGTGTGGGAGCGACGCCTTGCTATCTGGTCAAGCGCTACAATTGCCGGGTGATGGGCGTGGACCTTTTGGAAAAGATGATCGAGCACAGTCGCGCGAGCGGGCCAGGGCGATGGGCGTAGAGGACCGGACCGAATTCAAGGTGGCCGATGCGCGAGATTTGCCTTTCGAGGACGATCTCTTTGACGCCGTCATTGTCGAATCTGTGAACGTCTTTTTCAAAGACAAACACAGAGCAATGGACGAGTACGTGCGCGTGACCAAGCCCGGGGGGTACGTCGGGATCACAGAGATGACGTGGCTCAATCCCCCTACGCCGGAAGTGGCCGCATACTATCTGAGAACCGTCTATGCCGACACGTTGGAAGTCGATGATTGGAAAGAATTGCTGGAAAGCGCCGGATTGAAGGATGTTGTGGCGAATGCTTACGAGATGGATATGCGGGCCGAGGGTAAAGACCGGATCAATCGCTATGGTTGCCGGGGGAGCATAAAGGCGATGTTTAAGGCTTTGGCCGTCGTCTTTAAGGATCCATCCTCCCGCGAGTTTATGAAAAACGCTTGTTCCTCTATACCAAAGGACATGCTCGGCGATATGGGGTATGGAGTGTACGCTGGCAGAAAAGAGTAGGCTGTACTTTTTATACAATTTCACCGGGGAAATGTCCATCAAAGTGCAAAGTCGGTTTTGAACGATGCACAAGCCCAATGATGGAGGCACGATGATCGCGACGTGCGGGGTCACACGAGAAAAACCATTGAATGGGTTGCCATATGAAAGGGTTCAAGTGTTTCAAAGAGTGCACAATGTGCGATCAGATTTGGGGGAACCGTGAGGATTTTCTGCTAGATCCCCAAGTCATAGGCATTGGCTATATGCCCAATTTTAGAGAGCTTGAACTGGGCTTGTTTCTTTTCAACCACAAATTGTGGGTACTGGTTCAGTTGAATGGGATTACGATGTAGACGAGGTTTCCATACCTCGTAGAGCCTTACGCGCTATGGAAAGCGCGGCTACAGGCTCAATTGCGAGCCACAACAGACTATTCTCTAAAAATCCCACCCAACTGAACCAGTGCCCAAATTGTGTGGTACAACCCTATCTATAGAGGCTGCCGAGTTCACAGATTTTTACGATGGTCCCGTGTTTGAGGATAGATTGACGGGTACAGAGGATTGCCCAGAATACTGTTTCCACTAGAGCGAACTCGGACCTTGTCCTGCGAAATGTGAATGCGTTTACGTCAGGCAAGTGCTCGATATGGTAGTTAGTTGGAACAAGTCTTGAGCAATAGTTCGTTTCACAGTTCTGCTTTTAAGGAGACAAAAAATGCAAGACAAGAGCGATAAATCCCAAGATACCTTTATAGAGGACCGACTGGCCCGATACGACAAGTGGGTGAGAGAGGGAAAAATCCCCTTTTCGTCCAAAGTGATCCCCGTCGGCGAATCGCTGACGACGCAGCAGTGGGTGCTGCCCACCGAGCAGGTGATCGAGTTTCTGCGCAATGCCCGCTCCTTTGCCCGCATCCCGTGCGTCTGCCGCAGCCACTTTGGTCGCTGTAACAATCCCGTGGACGTCTGTTTCGTCATCAACGACGCGGCGGATGCGTGCATCGCGCAGGGGGTTGGGCAGCAAATCTCTCTTGAGGAGGCCAAGGAGACGCTGCGTCGGGCGGATGAACACGGATTGGTCCATCTGACCGTCTACAATCCCCAGCAATACGTGTACGCGGTGTGCAGTTGTTGCTCGTGTTGCTGCCACGACCTCGCGTTCCTCAAACAGTTCGGGCGGGATGACCTGATCGCTCACTCAGAGTACGTCGCGCAAACGGATTTGGACGTGTGCACGCACTGCGGCGAGTGCATCGAGCCGTGCGTCTTTGAGGCACGTGTCTGGGAGGGTGAGCAGATGCGTTTCGATGCTGGAGCCTGCTACGGCTGCGGACTGTGCGTGCCCGTTTGCCCGGTCGAGGCGACGGTGATGCAGCGGAGGTCAAATGCCTAAAAATGGCGAGCCATCATTGGTCGGTATCACGTTTGCCGAGAACGGCCCGGTTGACGCAAGTCAGCTAAATGAACTGCACCGGCTGATCGGGTGGGACAGACAAGATCGTCGGACCGAAGCAGAGACGGCAGAGATGCTGCGGGTCAGTTACTATTACGTTGCCGCTCACACTGCCGATGGTCGGTTGGTCGGCTTTGCGCGCGTGTGCGGCGATCCCTACATTGCCCAAGTGCTGGACGTCATCACCCATCCCGATTTTCGCCGTCGGGGTATCGCCACACGGTGTATGCTGGGAGTTCTGGCGCACCTGCAACGCACCAAGTACGTTTCCGTCACGCTGACGGACGGCAGTGGCATCGAGAGTTTCTACCGGCGTTTCGGTTTTCGGGCCTTTGAGGACGACGCCGTGGGACGAGTCTGGCGGCGGGGTACAGAGACGGTCTGAATCAGGCAAGCAAGAGGGAAATTAAAACTATGCCAAGTTCGGGTGAACTGATCGGAAGAATCAATCATTGGTTGACTTTTGTTTTGGGAGCCATCGTCGCCGGAGAGGCGCTGGCATTATTGGTCGGGATGAACTTGACAGGTCAAGCGGAATGGGCCAAAATAAAGAACAATGGCTTGGCGTTGGTTGACATGGTCACCGGGGCGGCGCTCGTCTATCTCTTGTTCACACAGGGCGATTTGGGTGGTTTTCCGATGTTTTACGTGTTCTTGTTTGTGATTTTGATCTCGCATGGTTATCGGGAGTGGGAGTACGTCACAGATCAGCCTGCCAAGTTTTGCGCGAATCTACCGTTGTTCGTAATGAACAGTGTCAAGCTCATTGGCTCTGTTGGTGTGTTGGTGGTGAGCCTTGTTCTAAATTTCCAAACACACCCGCAATGAAAATTGGAGACAGACATTATGTCGAGACCTAGTAGTAAATCTCAACCCAAACTATTGAGAGAATTTCTGGAAAACTATACCGTCCCAATCCTCAAAAAGTTGGCCCAGCTCCTGGCCTCAAATCTGCCTACTCGCAAAGCCGAGGTCATAGCCGTCATCTTGGGCGAGTTGGAGAATCCTTATCGCTTGAAACAACTTTGGGGTGATCTCGACACGTTGCAGCAAGCGGCGGTCGCCGAGGTTGTGCACTCTTCTTCTGATCATTTCGACAGAGCGGGTTTCCGGGCCAAGTATGGTAGTGACCCAGTTTGGGGTCAACTCAGCGGGTATGGTAGGAGAGATGATAGCCCCTCACTACTACACCTCTTTTTCTATCGAGGCGTAATGCCCCAAGATATGAAAGGCCGGCTAAAGGTGTTTGTACCGCCTCCTCGTGTTGTCGAGGTGCAAACGGTGGACGAGCCACCTGCCACAGTGCCCCAGACACGGTACGAGTATACCAACGGCAAAAGTCAACAGCACACCGCAGACATCCCAGTAATACGGCTAGAGACTGAGCGGGTGGCTCAACACGATGTACACGCAGTGCTCCGTCTGATAGATGCTGGCAAAGTGCGTGCCAGTGAAAAGACAAAGCGAGTGACCGCTGCCGGGGCACGAGCGATCACAAAAGTATTGCACAGCGGGGACTTTTATCCGCCGGAAGAAAACACCGACAAATGGTATACGGTTCCCGGCCCCATCAAGGCATTTGCCTGGCCGTTGATCTTGCAAAGCGCGGGCCTGGCCAATCTCTCTGGAACAAAGTTGCAACTGACACAATCTGGTAAAAAGGCACTGGCATCGCCTCCGCACCAGGTGATTCGCAAAGCATGGCAGCGTTGGCTCAAAACCAAGTTGTTGGACGAGTTTAACCGGGTACATACTATCAAAGGGCAAACGGGCAAAGGCAAACGCAAGATGACGGCGATGGTAGGCAGACGCGCGGTTATTGAGCAGGCTCTTGCTTCCTGCCCGGCGTCCGAATGGATTGCCCTGGACGAGTTCTCTCGTTTTATGCGCGCCTCTGGCTGCACTTTTGAGGTCAGTCGTGACCTTTGGTCGCTCTATATTAGCGATCGGCATTATGGGAACCTGGGCTACTCGGGATATGGTGGGTGGCACGTCGTCCAGGGACGATACATTATGGCTTTCCTCTTTGAATATGTGGCCACAATGGGGTTGATTGATGTTGCCTATATTCACCCATCGGGCGCTCGCAAAGACTATGACCAATGGGGAACGGATGATCTGGATTGCCTCAGTCGCTATGATGGCCTGTTACACATTCGTATCAATGGGTTGGGTGCTTGGTGTTTGGGATTGACTGACGAGTACGAACCTGCGCCGTTGGAAGTTCGACAGACGCTTCAGGTGCTGCCAAATATGGAAATTGTAGAGACCGAGCCTCTTTCCCCAGGAGATGTCCTGATTTTGGAGCAATTTGCAGAGCAAACTTCCGACGTGGTCTGGAAAATCGAACGCATCAAACTGCTCAAGGCGTTGGAACAAGGTCATTCAGTGGCTGATATGGCAGCTTTTCTGAAAGCAAGAGCTGGTAGGGACCTGCCTGATACTGTAGCGATATTTTTTCAAGAGACATCTGAACGAGCATCAAGCCTAGTGGATCAGGGTATGGCGCGGCTGATTCAAGTGCAAGATACAGCACTGGCACAACTCATTGTCAACGATAGACGATTACGATCACTCTGTATGCTGGCAGGAGAACATCATATCGTGGTACCGACAGAGCACGAAAGTACCTTTCGTCGCACCTTGCGTGAATTGGGGTACGGGTTGTCGTTGGCTCAACGCGGTAAGTAATGGCAACAAAAAAGGAGCATGATACTTGAAAGAAAAAATAATTCGTATGGCCCACGGTGCGGGCGGCCAAATGATGAACGACCTCATCCGCGACGTTTTTGCCACCCCGCTAGACAATCCCTATCTACGTCAGATGGCTGACTCGGCTGTTGTAGACTCTGCAACCCGCAATCCGCAATTTGCAATTTCCACCGATTCCTTTGTCGTCCGCCCCCTCTTTTTCCCCGGTGGCGACATTGGCTCCATGGCTGTCCACGGCACCGTCAACGACGTGGCGATGAGCGGCGCACGTCCCCTGTGGCTCACCGCTGGCTTTATCCTGGAGGAAGGGCTAGAGATGGACGTGCTGGAGCGAGTAGTACGCTCGATGGCACAAGCGGCCCGCGATGCTGGCGTGCAGATCGTGGCGGGCGACACCAAGGTGGTTGAGCGCGGGCACGGCGATGGCATCTATATCAACACGGCCGGCGTGGGGATCGTGATGGAAGGGGTAGAGGTTGGCCCAGACCGGGCGCGCCCCGGCGACGTGGTGCTCATCAGTGGCACTCTCGGTGACCATGGCATCGCTGTCCTCAGCCAACGGGAGGGCTTGGCATTCGAGACCGAGTTGCTTTCCGACAGCGCGGCGTTGAACGGGCTGATCGAGACGATGCTGGCAGCCGCCCCTCACACGCACTGTATGCGCGATCCCACTCGCGGCGGGCTGGCTGCGGCGTTGAACGAACTGGCGGGTACGTCAAACATCGGAATCGAGATTGAGGAAGCAGCAGTGCCCGTGCGACCAGCGGTAGCCGCTGCTTGCGAGATGTTGGGCTTTGATCCGCTGACCGTTGCCAACGAGGGCAAGTTGATCGCCTTTGTCCCGCCGGAAGAGGCCAAGGCGGCATTGGCGGCACTGCAAGCGCACCCCCTGGGACGAGAGGCGGCCCGCATCGGCGTCGTCACAGAGGATCATCCGGGAATGGTGTTGGCTCGCACCGGTATCGGCGGTCGGCGGGTGGTGGATATGCCGCTGGGGGAATTGTTGCCGCGTATTTGTTGAGCCCGGTAGACAGCCTCTATTCTTGTGATATGGAAAAAGTGTAAATGTAGCCGCGGTTTCTATACCCCGCGCTCACGGACTGCGTGCAACCTTTGGTTGCCATAGTACGCGGAGAGCGCGGCTACGGCTGCAAAGCTTTCTTGCGCTCTCAAAATTAGGGCGACGAGCGAATCCCTTCCAGAAAATCCAACATTGTGCTCCGGAATTCGTTTCTATAATCCGAGTGGAATAACTCGGTACCGTGGGTCGAGCTCGGAAAGGTTTTGAACGTCTTGGGTTCTGGCGAACTCTCGTACAAGAGGGTCATAGACTCTGTTATTCTTGTACCGGGGTCGTTCTCCGAAACGATAAAGAGTTTTGCCATACCGGGGTTGACGAAATCGTAGAGGTCCTGCCTGTCTGGATGGCCGGATCTCAGACCAGCCACGATCACTATGCCTGCCAGTTCTTCTTCAAACGCCACATTGAGACAGCCTCCTGCGCCTAGACTGGCTCCCATACACACAACGCGTTGGAATCCTTGTTCACGTAAAAAGCCGATTGCTGCTTTCAAGTCCATGGTGAGGATAACATCTCCTGACTCGTGTGCGCCACCACATTCTGATTCACCATAGCAGCGAAAATCAAAGGTGAGTGCCGTAAAGCCCCTACGCGCAATCCGTTTGGCAAAGCCGACCCAGTTTTGTTGATCGTTGGGTCCCCCCATATGGGCCAGCACGACGGCGACATTGCCATCTCCCTCGCTCAGAAAAAAGGTGCCTGTCAAATCGACATCATCCTCAGTAGTGAGGCTGATTATTTCGGTACTGAATTGAACTGTTGGTAACGGCGTGGGTGTGATCGTGGGAGTTGGCGTCGCAGTTGGTGCGGGGGTATCTGTAGGAAGCGGCGTCGCAGTCGGTGTGGGGGTACTTGTGGAAAGTGGCGTTGCCGTTGGTGCAGGGGGGATGGTTGGTTCTGGGGTGATGGGTGCAACAGTACCGGCACTGTTGCATGAAGCGACTAACAAAGCAATAATCAGTAGGGGGAAAAGATATTTGGACATTTTAATTCCTTTACGGTTCGTTGTTTGATGGTTTCTTTGAGCTTGGGCTCTTGCGACTATAGATAGTATCTATTAACAAGCCTATTGGTTCAATGTTTGCAAACAGCGACTGGGGAATTGCTTCCCCGCATCTGTTGATCTTGACGGGCCAAGCAGTTGTAGTATAATCGCCACAATTTACAAGAGTGTGATAGAATGAATCGTTATTACCACCAAACATCTGATAATCGCTGTATCTGTCTGGAGCGAGGGCGTTGATGGCCTAGCTTTGGACACGTTTGTCGTTTCCAGGCCAACCAGGCCAGGCGACAGCGCCCTCGCAAGACGAATTGAGAGGGCCTCGCCATAGGCTGAGGTTGGCTTTTTTGTATCCCGGCCTGGAAATCCTGGGAGGAAACGATAATGATTCACACACAATTTTCTGTAGACCGTATCTCAAGTGACACCAGCGGAACACTCACAAACATTACAGAACACAGACGCCCGGAGAGAGATGGCGCGCAACTGCGTCACATTGCCCCAGCGTCTCCACTTATTCCCCTGATCGGCCAGACACCCCTGGTACGATTGACCCGCGTGGTCGAGGGGATATCCCCCGCCGTTGCCCTATATGTTAAATTGGAGGGATTGAATCCTGGCGGGTCGGTCAAGGATCGCGCCGCCCTCTACATCGTGCGACAGGCGCTGGAAACCGGCGCGCTGGCCCCTGGCAAGACGTTGATCGATGCCACATCCGGCAACACGGGGATCGCTTACGCGATGCTGGGCGCGGCGCTGGGCTTTCCGGTCCAGTTGACAATGTCCGCCAAGGCCAGCCCGGAGCGGGTCCAGATTTTGCACGCCTACGGGGCTCAACTGACCCTCACCGATCCTGACGCCGGGACCGACGGCGCGATAAAAATCGTGCACGAGTTGGTCACTGCCGAACCGGAGCGCTACTTTCACGCGGACCAATACGGCAATCCGGCCAACCCACTGGCCCACTATACCACTACCGGCCCCGAAATCTGGCAGCAGACCGAGGGGAAAATCACCCACTTTGTGGCCGGTCTGGGCACCAGCGGCACGATGATGGGGGTGGGGCGCTATCTGCGGCAGCGCAAGCCTACGGTGCAGCTCGTCGGCGGACAGCCGGACAGCGGACAGCACGGCATCTCGGGCCTAAAGCATCTGGCGACGGATGACGTTCCGGCGATCTATGATCCCAGCCTCGTAGACCGGATCGTCGAGATCGGCACCGAGGATGCACAGGCAATGTCCAGCCGGTTGGCTCGCCAGGAGGGGCTTTTCGTGGGCATCTCGGCGGGAGCGGCGGTGGTCGCTGCGCAGCGGGTGGCGCAAGAGCTAGTGGATGGAGTTGTGGTAGCACTGTTGCCTGATGGCGGGTTCAAGTATACGAGCGCGGCGTTCTGGGCGAAATAACCAAGACCTCGGAGGTCTATCTGTAACTCGTTCCGCTATTTCACCATCTTGGGGCAATCGCCTTTATACTTGATTGCCCCATTTTGCTCGATCATCTTTGCCAGTGTATAATGAGTCCAGTCCAAAAGAAAAAGCGAGGAGGAGAAAATATGAGTTTTTCAATAGATCGTGATTACGTCGTACAAACGCTGGTGGACCTCGTTCGCATCAATTCGATCAACTCTTCCCTATCGCCAGGGGGAAAAGACGAGGCTGAAATCGGCGCGTACGTGGCTGATGCCCTCGAAACGATTGGTATGGATGTGACCGTGTACGAAATTGAACCGGGACGAGTGAATACAGTGGGCGTATTAAAGGGAACGGGAAATGGCCGTTCTCTCCTGCTCAACGCCCATATGGACACCGTCGGCGTCGAGGGGATGACGGGTGACCCGTTTGGCGCCGAAATCCGAGACGGGCGTCTCTATGGCCGGGGCGCTCAGGATATGAAAGGCAGCCTGGTCGCGATGATGGGCGCGGCGAAAGCGTTGGTAGACGGCGGCGTGACCTTGGCAGGCGATTTGCTGGTCACGGGCGTCGCCGATGAAGAATACACCAGCATCGGCACCGATGACCTGGTCAAGCAAGTGACGGCCGATGCCGCCATCGTCACCGAGCCGAGCGATCTGAGCCTCGTCCGCGCGCATCGGGGCTTTATCTGGTACGACGTGGAGACCTTTGGCCGGGCCGCGCACGGAAGCCGCTACAACGAGGGCATCGACGCCAATATGCGTATGGGGCGCTTTTTGGCTAAATTGGACAAGTTGGAGCAGGAATTACGCCAGCGTCCCGCCCACCCGCTGGCGGGGCCGCCGTCGCTGCACGCATCTCGCATCCAGGGTGGCCGTGAGATCAGCATCTATGCCGACCACTGCCTGCTGCAAATAGAACGGCGCATCGCCCCCGGCGAAACCGAGGCGCAAGCGACAGCCGAACTCCAAGCGATCATCGACCAACTGGCGGCGGACGACCCAACGTTCAAGGCGACGGTCAAGCCGATCTTTGAGCGCGCGCCCTTTGAAATTGGCACCGATGCCCGCATTGTTCAGGCGTTGGAACAGGCGATGACCAAACGATTGGGCCATGCGCCTACCCACGTCGGTCAAACATTCTGGACGGATGCCGCGATTCTGGCGGCAGCAGGCATAGAAACGGTACTGGTTGGCCCCACCGGCGATGGATTGCACAGCGCCGAGGAGTGGGTGGACATACAGTCAGTCGTGGATTTGGCCGCGATCTTGGCGGAAACGGCCATTGCTTATTGTCGATAAAAGTTAGACATTGGAACCAGGACACAGAAAAACACAGATTTTGTTACTGTTTGATCTGTGTTTTTCTGTGTCCTATGAAAAGGAGGAGGAATGAACGACAAACAACCAGAATCAGGCACGCTCGCGGTTTGGGCGGGGGAAACGGAATCTCTATGGCAGGGAGCCACCCAGGTCCCCGTGGTCCACAGTGTCTCTTTTGGCTATGACGACGTAGACCATTGGCTGCGCGTGGCGTTGGGGCAAGAAGCGGGGCACATTTATGGCCGCAACACCAATCCCACCGTCCACGCCTTTGAAGAAAAGGTCCGCATCCTGGAGGGCGCAGAGGCGGCTACCAGCGCCGCCACCGGTATGGGCATCATCAGCAGCGCGCTTTTTGCCTTTCTGTCTCCCGGTGATCGGGTCGTCTCGGTCAAGGATACGTATGGGGGCACGAATGTGATATTCACCGAATTCCTACCTCGCTTTCAAATCGACGTCGCCCTTTGTGATACGACCGATCACAAAGCCATTGAGGCCCAAGTGGCCAAGGGATGCCGGGTCCTTTACCTGGAGAGCCCGACCAATCCCACGGTCAAAGTTGTCGACCTGGCCCGTTTGGCCCAGGCTGGCCGAAAAGAGGGGGTCATTGTTATCGTGGACAACACCTTTGCCACGCCGATCAATCAGAATCCGCTGCAATTGGGGGCCGACCTGGTGCTGCACAGCGCCACAAAGTTCTTGGGTGGCCACGCCGATGCCTTGGGCGGCGTGATCTGCGGCGACAAGGCGTTGGTAGAGCAAATTTATCATTTCCGTGAGATCAACGGCGCCACGTTACATCCGATGGCGGCCTATTTGCTGCTGCGCGGGATGAAGACACTGCATTTGCGCATCCGTCAGCAAAATGAGAGCGCCCTGAAAATCGCCCGCTTTCTGGAAAGCCATCCCCGCATCGATAAAGTCTTTTACCCCGGTCTGGAATCACACGAGAATCACACGATTGCCCGGCAGCAGATGCGGGGTTTTGGTGGGGTGCTGAGTTTTATTCTGCGAGGAGATGATTTCGATACCGTGCGCGCTTTTCTGCCCAATCTGCGCTATGCGCACGCGGCCGCGAACCTGGGCTCAGTAGAGACCATCGTGGGGCCACCGGCAACGACCAGTCACGTGGAATGCACGCGAGAGGAGCGCGAGGCGATGGGAATACCAGAGAACTTGATCCGCTATTCGGTGGGGATTGAGGATACGGAAGACCTGATTGCTGATTTGGAACAAGCTTTGCGAGTGAGTGAGTAAAAGGGGTCGGCCAAGAGCCTTGAAAAATTAGAACTGAACAGCCCTGACTGAATAGGATATCCCATTACGTTCCAGGTTCTACTCTGCCGACGCTCTTGTCCGATTTTGGCTCGAGTTGACATGAACGATTTGGATGGATAGAGTGGCGGGATGGAGAAAAAAAAAGAGCCAAAAGAACACATTCAAGGATGGGAGGGAAGAGTTCGAGGAGCAGCATCCACATATTAGTCTGTAGCATGGGGCCTTGTGCCCGGTTTTTGAGACCAAGCCGCCCACAAGGGGCTAAACTATAGGGCTTGCATCGTTATTTGGGCCTAGAGAGAAACCGTGGTAAGATTGCAGCACGATGACCATACCTCTCTTGACCACAAAACTCTATATTCCCCCGCCCCGCCCAGGCTTGGTGGAACGCCCACACCTGATCGAACGGCTGGACGAGGGGCTGCGCCTGGGGCACAAGTTGACGCTCATTTCCGCCCCAGCCGGTTTTGGCAAGACGACGCTGTTGAGCGAATGGATATCCCATAGGGACGCGGTTACCGCGCCCCTACCCGTCGCCTGGCTATCACTCGGCGAGGAGGACAATGACGCGACCCGCTTTTGGACGTACCTAATCGCCGCGCTTCAGACAGTGTACGCCGATTTGGGTCAAGATACACTACAAGTACTTGAAGCAGCCCAATCACCCTCTATTGAATCCATTCTGACACCCCTGCTAAACGAAATCACTGCCCTTCCTGACAAAATCGTGCTCGTTCTTGACGATTACCACACAATCTCCAACAAGACAATCCACGACGGGCTGGCGTTTCTGCTGGAACATCAGCCGCAACAATTCCACATGGGCCTCTCTACCCGCGCAGACCCGCCCTTGCCCGTCATCCAACTGCGCGCCCGTGGACAATTGACCGAACTGCGGGCCAATGATCTGCGATTTACGCCCCACGAAGCGGCGGCCTTTATGAACGAGACGATGGGCCTGAGCTTGACGTCGGAGGACGTACAAGCACTCAAAGCCCGCACCGAGGGATGGATCGTAGGATTGCAGCTTGCGGCGCTCTCGATGCAAGGACGGGCAGACACTCGCGAATTTATCTCTGCATTCACCGGCAGTCACCACTATGTGTTGGAATACCTGACCGAAGAGGTGCTGCGGCAACAGCCCGAACCCGTGCAGCGCTTTTTGCTCGAAACTTCTATCCTCGACCGTTTGTGCGGGCCATTGTGTGACGCAGTGCGTTTCGGTATAGCCGAAACGCCGAGCAATTCTGGAGGAATTGCCGTCATTGAGCAGACGGGCAGTACAGATGTATTGGCAAACCTAAACCGCCGCAATTTATTCATCGTGCCCCTCGACGACGCCCACTACTGGTTTCGCTATCACCGGCTGTTTGCCAGCTTGTTGAGCGGTCACCTGCGCCAATCCCGGCCCGACGATCTACCACACCTGCACCATCGTGCGGCCACCTGGTACGAAGAAAACGGCTATGCCGACGAGGCCATTCGTCACGCCCTGGCCGCTCAGGACTATGAGCAAGCGAGCCGGATCGTCGTGAACAACTGGCGGCAGATGTTCCACCAGGGCTGGATGAACACGGCCATACATTGGTTGGACTCCTTGCCGCCGGATTTAATCCACCGTTCGCCGCCGCTAGGCATCGCGTATTGCTGGACGTTGTTCGTGCGTGGCGATCACGGTCGCATCCCTCCATACCTGGAGGATATAGTTCAAGTGTTCAATCAGATGGCTGCCGCTGGCCCCGTACCGCTGGAGAATGTCGAACACCACATAGTGATACACCAGGCGAGCCTGCTGCGCTCGGTGATGGCCTGTTACCGAGGCGATGTCGACGCGGCCATCGAGCACACGGAACAGGTGCTGGCCGTAATTTCGCGGATTCGGGCAAATCTTGGACCCATGTTTGCCGATCTGGCCTACGGTGCGAGTTACCTGCAAATGGGCTATAATTATTTAGCTGCCGGTGACCTGGAACAGGCCGCCAGTTACTTTGTCCAATCGATTGGGCACTTGAGGGCATCGGGCAATTTTATCGCCATGGCCGGTGCGATCTTTGAGATAACACGCATCCGGTTGCAGCAAGGACGTCTGCCAGAGGCCGAGGCCCTTTGCCGGGAAGCATTGGTATTGGCAGAGCAGCCGGAATACGCCGGTTGGCCCGCATTCTGCTTTGTCCGCATCGCTTTGGCGGACGTGCTGCGAGTGTCGAACCGTTTCGATGAGGCAGAGGAGTATCTGCAACAAGGAATCGAACTGAGCCGACGCAGTGGCCACATCCTCTACCTGGCCCACGGTCACATCGTGGCGGCACAGTTGCATCATGCCCAAGGAGACACTGCGGCTACCCTGGCCGCTTGGCAGGAGGTCGAACGGCTGGCCGCGACCTTGGACAATCCTGCTTTCCACCGCCTATTGGAGAAACTGACCCAAGAATTGGGCATTCACCCCTCAACCGCCGTCCCCCAACCCCTCGTTGAGCCATTGAGCGAGCGAGAGATGCAAGTATTACGCCTGATCTGTGACGGCTTGTCCAACCGCGAGATCGGCGAGGAACTGGTCATTGCCCTCGACACCGTCAAGCGCCACGCCAGCAACATCTATGGCAAGATGGGCGTCAAACGACGCGCCCAAGCCATCCTCAAGGCCCGCGAGCTGGGTTTGATCTGATCGTACCCCAAAGCAAGTTTGGCCATCCACCGATAACACTTTGGTGGTAATCTCCCAACCTCTCGAAATCCCACTTGAGTGTGTTTACAATCGGTCCGAGTTCGGCTATACTGATATCGAAATGGTCACTAGACTCGTGTTGACAAAATCCGCTGCGATTATCTCAAGATGAATAAATTGCGCCACTATCTCGTTGAATACGTAATGAAAGTAATTCTAACATATGAGGAGGAGTTCCTTGAGTAGGTTCATCGTTGGCGTATTCATCGTACTGCACGGCCTGGTTCATTTGCTGTACTCGGGACAGAGCCGGAGACTGTTCGAGCTTCAGCCGGGGATGGTCTGGCCCGATGGGGCGTGGGCATTCAGGCTCGTTGGAATTGAAGCAACAAGGTTGCTGGCGAGCATTTTTTACGCATTGGCTGCCGCCGGTTTCGTGGCTGGCGGGGTAGGGCTACTCGTAAAACAGACTTGGTGGCGTCCGGCGGCCATAGGTTCGGCCATATTTTCTGCAATTATCATCATTCTTTTCTGGGATGGAAAAATGCAGAAACTGGCGGATCAGGGACTGATCGCTCTTTTGATCAACACGGTGATTCTGGTCGCACTGCTCGTACTGCGCTGGCCTTCTGTGGGATTCTAGTGGATGCCATGTTTACACATTACGATATCCGCGTAGAGGGCCACCTGGGGCCAAGCGCGTCGGCCTGGTTTCCGGGCCTTGCCATCAACCACGAGGCGAACGGCGACACGACCATCTCTGGCCCCGTCGTCGACCAGGCTGCATTGTACGGCATATTGATACGCATCCGCGATCTGGGCTTGACCTTGGTCTCAGTCCAGCGGCTGACAGGGGCGCAATCGTAGGCAACGTTACTAAATCTATTTTCGACTGGAGGAAAACGACATTGAATAGAGAAAAAGCACCCGTTTTGATTTTATCCATATTGGCTATGGCTTTACTCCTGACAGCTTCACTGGCAGGAATCATCACAGATGATGGCGGCGATCCGTACACGTTCACTTCTTTGCGGGGTGAGGACATTGAAATATACGGCGGCCAGGGGATATACCAAAACGACAGTATCTACAAAGCCGTCCTGTTTCGCGGTTTCGATTGGGTGGGCCTGCTCGTGTGTTTCCCCTTGTTTGTTTTGGGGATATACTTGTACCAACGTGGCCGGTTGATGGGCCAATTGCTGCTGGGGAGCGTTTTCACCTATTTCGCCTACATCTATCTCATCGGCGTAATGGGGAACGCGTTCAACAGCATGTTCTTGGTTTGGACCGGCCTTTTCTCAACGGGGCTTTTTGGATTGGCTCTTGTATTAAAGGATTTGGATATTTTGACACTGCCCGAAAAACTGGGGCCGGATTTCCCTCAAAAGGGTCTCTCCATCTATACCGTTCTCTTTGGACTGTTTCTGCCCATTCCATACCTGGCACAGATCATACCCGCATACACAACGTCCAGCCCGCCAATGACTTTGGACATCTATACCACCCTAGAACTCGCGGCCTTGGAAATTGGCATCATGATTCCATTGCACATCGTGGGCGGTGTGTTATTGTGGCGCAAAAACGCTTGGGGGTATATCATCTCTATCCTGGTGGCCTTTGCGGCGGCTATGACCTTTACTTCGTTGAGCGTCGCCCAGTTGCTGCTAACCTTTTCATTCCACAGAGGAAGCCAGGCTGAGATGATCCAAATGATCGTTTTCGCAGTGATCACGTCTGGGTTCTCTTTCGTCACATTCAGGCGTATGAACAAAGCCGTATAGCAAGGAGGAAATCGCTATGAAAAGGTTTTTGACCATCTTGATCGGCGCGTTCGCCGCTATTCCCATCGTCGGATGGATCGGGCTCCAGGTAAAACCAAAGCCCTTCCCCGCCTACCCCAAGCAGACACCGCCCCTGGACACCATCCCTCTGCTGGTGGATTTACCGCCACCCGTCGCCCGGTACTACCAGGTCACCATCGGGGATCGGATTCCCGTCATCGAATCGGCCATCGTCACCGGGCGGGCCACAGTGCGGTTTATGGGCATACGCTTCCCCGCGCGTTTTCGATTCACCCACGTCGCCGGGCAGGACTATCGGCATTACATCGAGGCGACCATATTCGGCTATCCAATACTAAAGGTGAACGAGCATTATCTCGATGGCAAATCGCGCCTGGAACTGCCCTTTGGCGTGGTCGAAAACGAACCCAAGGTGGATATGGCTGCCAACCTGGGGTTGTGGGCCGAGTCCATCTGGCTGCCGTCGATATTCATCACCGATCCCCGCGTGCGTTGGGAAGCAATCGACGACACCACTGCCTGCCTCGTGGTCCCCTTTGGCGAGGACGAGGACACCTTTACGGCCACGTTCGATCCACAGACCGGACTGCTGACCAAACTGGAAGCGATGCGGTGGAAAGAGACCACCGACGAGGCGAAAATCCTTTGGATCAACGAAGCACTAGGTTGGACGACCTTTCACGGGATCGAGATTGCGTCGCCCGGCTCTGTGACCTGGCTGGACGAGGGAAGCCCCTGGGCTGTGTTTACGGTCGAAGACGTCGTGTACAACACTGACGTTTCAGAGTACGTCAGAGCAAGCGGATATTAGCCATTATTCCAGCTAATGGAATGTGAGAAATATGCACGCCCCGTCTTTCCGACGGGGTTTTTTCATTTTGAGATAACGAGAAATGATGATAGAATTGGGACATTGCAACTTTTGAATCCACAAAAGAAATGACTAAATCACTCCTGACCACCAAACGCTATATTCCTCCACTCGGCCAGAGCTAGTGCCGTGCCTGCGAGTTGGGTTTGTTGTAGCACAAACGTCAGTTTGCCCCCGCAAACTTGGTATCACAAATTGATTTTTCATTATACAAGGAGAGAGAGAAAAATGATCAAAGGT
The DNA here is from genome assembly GCA_024232355.1 of Chloroflexota bacterium. Next base: position 23,976 of record JAAEPW010001121.1, read on the forward strand.
ATTGTACTTGGAATCCTGGTACAGTTTATCTCTGTTGTGGGCTATCTGGTCATTGTGAATGTGACGTCCATCAAGAGCGAGTTGTTCCGAAGCGGCGTGATGATATGTTTTGCCAGCGTGGTTGCCCTGATCGTCACGGCGTATACGGTGCTCTCCGGACAACAACAGTTGTCAGAGATCCAACCCAAAGAGTACGTCTACATCGCGGTTGGCTCGATCATGGTGATGTTTGTCGCGCAGGTCGTCTACTTTTTTGGCGTGCAAGCGTCCAACATGACGACAATGTCCTACACAATGTTGGCCTTTCCTTTTGTCAGTCTGATTATGGAACTGATCTTGGGTCGGGTCAAGCTATCGTCGTTGGGCGTCCGTGATTTTGTCGGATTCGGTCTGTTGGTCACGGGCTATGTGGTCATCATGTCCAAGCCGCAGCCATAACGGGTGTGAGTGTTTTGAGCGACGGGAAAGGTCTTTGACCAGAATCAAGAAAAATAGTAAAATTGACCCGTTTGTGAAATTTTCACGGTCAAAGTATGCGGCATTCTCGTCAAAGGAGCACCAATGACCGCGTCACTCCTAAGCACTAAACTCTATATCCCGCCGTCGCGCCCAGAGCTGGTACCGCGCCCGCACTTGGTCGAGCGGTTAGACGAGGGGTTACGTCTGGGTCGCAAACTGACCCTCATCTCTGCCCCGGCCGGATTTGGCAAGACCACTCTGTTAAGCGAATGGATACATTGTAGGGGCGAGAGCACCTCGTCCCCACCCGCCCCCCTACAGGTCGCGTGGGTTTCGCTGGATGAAAGGGACAATGACCTGGCCCGCTTCTTGACCTACTTTATCGCCGCTCTGCAAACTATTAGAGGCGACATTGGACCAGGTCTATTGGCCGCGCTTCAATCCCCTAGCCCGGTCAATGTCGAAGCAGTGTTGACCACCTTGCTCAACGAGATCGCGGCTCTTCCAGATCGCTTGATCCTCACTCTCGACGATTATCACGTGATCGAATCCCCAGCGATTGACAAAGCCCTCATCTTTTTGTTCGACCACCTGCCGCCGCAAATGCACCTGGTTATCGCCAGCCGCACCGATCCAACCTTGAGATTATCTCGATTGCGCGCCCGCCGGCAGTTGACCGAACTGCGCGCGGACGACCTGCGCTTTAGCACCGACGAAGTGGCTGCCTTTCTCAAGCAAGTCATTCGTTTGCCCATTTCGACTGACGATGTGCACGTGCTAAAAGATCGTACAGAGGGTTGGATCACCGGACTGCAACTGGCCTCTGTGGCAATGCAGGGTCTCGGCCAACGCGACCAAATTGAGCACTTTGTTCGTAATTTTAGCGGCAGCCATCGGTATGTGATTGATTATTTGGTCGACGAGGTTCTCGATCAACAAACGCCGCGAGTCCAGGAATTCTTGTTACAAACCTCGATCCTCGACCGTATGGTAGCTCCTCTGTGCAATGCTGTGCGTTTCGGCCATACCGAAACGCTTAGCGGTTGCGAAACAACCGCCGTCACAGGTCGGGAGGACAGTCAAGCAATCCTTGAGGGGCTTGAGACAGCCAACCTGTTCCTCATCCCTCTGGACGGCGAGCGGCGTTGGTATCGCTATCATCATCTCTTTGCCGATTTGTTGCGGCAGCGCTTGCGCCAAACTCGGGCAGGACAGGTGCCAAACTTGCACTGCCGGGCCAGCGAGTGGTACGCACGTCACGGCTTCCAGTTCGAGGCAGTGCACCACGCCCTTGCCGGGGATGATGTTGAGAGGGCAGCCGATCTGATCGAGGCCGTCGGGTTGAGTTTGATCGACCAAGGGGCCTTTAACACCGTGAGAAAATGGATCGACACGCTCCCCAAAAGCTTTGTGCAGAAACGGCCCTATTTGTGCGTGTACCATGCCTGGACATCGAATTTCACCCACCAATTGGATGCCATTGAGCCTTTCCTGCAAGATGCGCAACGCGCTTTGGGCGCGCAAGAATCACACCTGACGAACGATGGCACCACGGCCAGAAAAGTGCGCGGCCACATCGCCACGCTCCGAGCCTGGAATGCCCGCCGCCAGCGCGACAACTCCCTGGCGATAGAGCTCTTGCAGGAGGCCGTCGAGTGCTTGGGCGACGACAATCCAATCGCGCGCGCCTTTGCTGACCTGAACCTGGGCTTGGCCTACCTGGACGGTGGAGAGTTGATAAAAGCCGCAGACTCTTTCCGTGACGCAATGTCGCGTCGATCCGCTTCTGAAAACGAATTGGCCAGCATTATGGCTGCCAGTCACCTGGCCGCAGTCCTGATCGTACAAGGACGTTTGCACGATGCCGCAAAGCTATGCCGGAGGACGATTCGAGAACAGTTGGAACGCCACGGAAAGCCGCCCCCGACGTTGTGTTTGACATATCTCCGGCTGGGATGGGTGCTGGCAGAATGGAATGACGTGCATGGTTATTTTGATCACGTGTCACAAGGCATCATCCTGGCCGACCAGATACGCTACGATTCGGTGGTCAAGGCGGGTGCGCAATCGATGGCATGGGAAAAGCAACTTTTGGCAGAACAGGGCACCGTCGTCGAGTTCTCCGAGGACGCAGCCAAAATCATAGATCGGGTATTGGCCGCCGAAACCGATGCCGACCTCTCCACCATCCATGCTCAGAATACAGACGTTTACCTGGCAGACGACGCGTATTTCGAAATCTGGCCGGGTTACAGCGACCTTGCCCGGGGCACAAGGCTAGTTGAAGAGGGCAAAGTGGAAGAGGCGCTGGACTTGGTCGCGCGGATATATGAATCTGCGCGGGCGGTGGAAGGGATCGGCCTGATGATTGAGGCCCGGTCGCTAGAAGCGCGGACTTGTCAGGATCAAGGTGATATGGATCGTGCCATAGACGCGCTAAAAGACGCCCTTTCCCTGAGCGAAGCGGAAGGCTACATTCGAACATACGCAGACCGTGGCGAGTCGATGGCCCAACTATTGCGCCAGGCAGCCGCTCGCGGGATTATGCCAGACTATACGGCCAAGCTGCTGGCTGCATTTGATGGCACAGCAAAGGAGCAAGGACCAAAAACGGAGGCTGCCCATTTGCCTCTAGTCGAGCCATTGAGCCAACGCGAGTTAGAGATACTAGCACTCGTGGCCCAAGGACTCTCGAACCGTGAGATCAGTGAGCGGCTTGTTCTTGCCTTGAGCACTGTTAAAGGGCACAATCAGAATATCTTTGGCAAACTGCAAGTGCAGAGGCGCACCAAAGCTGTAGCGCGCGCCCGCGAGTTGGGACTGCTATAAGTACAACTGTCAGTTTGCCCGCAAACTGCAAGTGCAGAGGCGCACCAAAGCTGTAGCGCGCGCTCGCGAGTTGGGCCTGTTATAGCATAAACATCGGTTTGCTCACACATTCACAAGAATCACACTTGTCCACGAATCTTGCGATTTTACCCCATCAGTATCCCCCAAAACAGTACCTTCTAACAGTACTTTAGTACCTGTACACCAGTACCATGTTGCGAGTATACTATTTGTGCATTGAGCGAAAAACTGATCCGAAAGGCAAGCGATGATTTACCAAATCAGAATCAAAGGCCATCTAGGCCAGCAATGGACAGAGTGGTTTGAAGACCTAACCATCACGCTGGAAGAGAACGGCGATACGCTCTTGACCGGTACAGTGATCGATCAAGCTGCGTTACACGGGTTGCTGAAAAAAGTGCGCGATTTGGGAATGCCGCTGCTTTCGGTCAATCGTGTTGAATCCGGTCAGGTAAACATGATTGATATCGAACAATTCGTTGACTCGCCGTCAGAGTAAAAAGACAAAAGGAAGGCACAGTATAAGAATAAACATTGTTAGGCGCCAAAAGACTTTTCATTAATACGTGAATCATAATACACAAGGAGACGAAAATGAACCAGCAAGAAAAGTACCAAAAAGCAAAAATGCGAGTCGCAGCATTAAAAAAGTTTTACGTTCATCTTGGTGTGTACGTGCTTGTAAACCTATCTCTGTTCCTACGCAACATTATCATATCACCGGACAGGCTTTGGTTCTTTTGGCCCCTCCTGGGATGGAGCATCGCCATTGCTTTGCACGCGCTTTCTGTTTTCAGCTTGAGCCGTCCATTTGGTGCAGATTGGGAAGAGCGAAAGATTGCACAGTTTATGGAAGAATAAAAAGCCACCGTTCCAGCACAATGCGTCAACCGAGCAGTTTGTGAATTCCATTACATAGATTTTACGAGGAGAAGAAAATGACAAACAAAACAACACCTACACACATAATATTTGCAATCGTTCATTTTTCGCTTGCGATAGTCACATTGATACCGAGAGCAGCAGCGAGCAAGGCATGTCTTTTTGGATACAAGGCTTTATGCAGTTTTACTCCGATCAGCACATTTATATTACTTGGGCTTGTAGGCCTTCACATCTTTTTGCATCGAAAAGCGCTAGCCCAAAATTGAGCGGTAGATGGTGCGTTGCACTTGATATTCTGGCACAAAACTTGAAAACTAACAGGAGAATCAAACATGATTGAAATCACATACAATGCAGATCTTTGCAAGAAATGCGGCCTTTGCGCAACGGCGTGCCCACTCGCCATCCCAGTGCAAAAAACAAAGGGCACCATTCCAGAGATCGATGATGCTCGCCGGGAAAGTTGCTTTCGCTGCGGACACTGTGTGGCGATTTGCCCCCAGGGGGCCATATCACATAATCATTACCCAGAGGGCACGGTAACGCCCATCATAACCGACCAAGTTCCCACGTATGATCAAGTGCTGGAACTTGTACGTAGTCGTCGATCAAAGCGCCGATATAAAAAACAAGCAATTGAAAGAGACGTGATCGAAAAGGTGCTGGAAGCTGCCCGATTCGCGCCCAGCGGGCACAACCAACAAACTACCGAGTTTATCGTTGTCCAAGACAAAGAAATTATCCACGAAATTGGCAAATTGACTGCGGCGAGTCTCAAAAGCCTGGGGCAAGCATTCCGGTACGCGATCGGCAGACTGGTGATGCGACGTATGTTCGGCAAGCGCGGAGCAGAGACCTTGGCAGAGCTTGCGCCCGAGCTTGAAGGTATTGCGGATTTGTTCAACAGTGGAACAGACTGGATCCTTAACGAAGCACCCGTTCTAGTATTTTTCTGCGCGGATGATGCAGGGGGGTATGGGAGCGAAAATGCAAACCTGGCAGTTCAGAATGCGGCCCTGGCAGCGGAGGTTCTCGGGCTCGGCTGTTTTTATTCAGGCTTTGTCGGGATGGCCAGTGACCGCAGTGACAAAATTGCAAAACTCATCTCTTTGCCAGAGACTCACAAGATCTATGGGACGCTTGCAATGGGATACCCTCGCCTGAGATACAACAAGTGGGTGGAACGAAATCCAGCAAAAGTAACGTGGGTGGGATCTGATTAAGGCTAACAGGTTGCCTGGGAACGCTCCTGGTTCGAGTGATCGGACCAGGAGCATCTTTGCGGCAAGCTCTTTAGCGGTCGAACTCGACGGCAGACAACGCAACATCATTCAAAAGGATATGTCATGATTAAAACAAAACTCAAACGACTTTTTGGTGGACTGGGAATCGTCCTGCTCGTTCTGGTCCTGGGTTACCTAGCCATCTCCCCCCTGCACTTGCGCTGGGGAGCGACCTCTGAAGAAGTATCCCGCGCAATGCCGGATGACTTGAACGGAATGCGCTGGACGCGCGCCATCACCGTGGATGCCACACCCGAACAGATCTGGCCCTGGTTGGCTCAATGGGGCCAGGGGCGCGGCGGATGGTACAGCTATGACTGGTTGGAAAACTTGTTCGGAATGGATATCCACACTGCAGACCGGATCTTGCCCGAACACCAGAACCCGGAAATCGGCGACCCGATTTGTATGGCGGCCAACGCTTGCATCAGTTTTGTGAGCGTGATCGAGCCAAACCAGTACTTTGGTTGGTTATCGAGTGATGAGGACGACAAAGCGGTGTGGAGTTTCATTTTTGGACTATATCCGGTGGATGATACCCATACCCGCTTGGTCATGCGAGAGAGTTTTGATAAGGATGCTATGCCATCGATCATGCCTTTTATCATCGCGATACCAGATTCTGTGATGATGGAAAAAGCGTTGACCACGGTCAAACACCGGGCCGAGGGGCGACCAGAGTCAGTCCTTAGCACGCCGTACGAAATTATCGTCTGGCTCGCCGCGCTGGTGATGGGTTTGATCGCTGGTGTGCAGTTCATCAATCGGCAAGATTGGAAAAAGCCCCTGGCAATCGGCATAGCGTCTGTTATCATCTTACTCGTGTTCACATTCTTATTCCCTCCACTGTGGCTGCGCGGTGTGTTCGACCTCGGTCTGCTGATCGGGTTGGTGCGGATCTCTCGACCGGCCACAGAAGCGTAATTTTGGGCGCTGCGAACTTGCCATTGTTCATTACCCTGTTGCGATAAAAAAGAAAGTCCGGGAAGTGAATTCGATGAAAAATCAACATGATGGTTACACGGTAGTCCCTTTTTCAAACGAACGACAAATGGTCAGTGATATCTTGGATTTGGGACATGGAAAACACCTAGTACATGGTTTGGTGGAGGTAGACGTAACCAAATCCCGCCAGTACATTCGCGATTACGAAGCTGCAACCGGAACGGACATCTCTTTCACGGCATTCATCGCCACCTGTCTGGGGAAAGCGGTGGAGATGAATAAACACGTCCACGCGTATCGGAGCGGAGGAAAAAAACTGATTCAGTTCGATGACGTAGACGTGAGCACCATGATCGAGATCGAAATGGACGGCAAAAAGTTTCCCATCGCCCACATCATCCGAGCGGCAAACAAGAAAACGTATCAAGACATCAACCGAGATATCCAAAAGACCCAGGCCGAGGGAGCAAAGAGTCAGAGTGCCCCAACAAGCGGTATGCGCAAGGTTTTCCTGGCACTCCCCCCCTTTGTCAGACGATTCTGGCTCGGGAGAACGTTTGGCAATCCACACGGCCAAAAGAGATTTGGCGGTACAGTCCTACTGACATCCGTGGGAATGTTTAGCAAAAGCGGCGGATGGGGAATCCCCTTTACCGAGCATACCTTGTCCGTTACGCTCGGTGGCATCGCCGAAAAGCCGGTCGTGGTTGACGGGCAAATTGAAATTCGCGAGCTTTTGAGTGTAACGGTCAGCTTTGATCACGACATTGTTGACGGCGCTCCAGCAGCGCGCTTTGCCCAGCAGTTCACAGACCTGATCGAACGCGGCTACGGGCTTGTGGGGCAAGATGTCACGCCCGAACAAAACAATTACTACTCAGCCAATGCTCCTAGTCCCCGTCCCGGGGACGGCTTGCGCAGTAAATAGCTGCTTAAAATGAGACACTCTCACCAAAACCGCCCTCGGGACGAGGGCTGCGAGCCTAAAACATCCAATTCTGTAGCAGCTTGAGTGGGAACATAAAATAGTTGATTTGGAAGCGCGGGAGACATGTGCCAAGATTGTGCTATTGTGACCACGCCGCTCGTGGCATCAAAACACGACCTATCAAAGTGAGGTAAAATTTTATGACAGACATTCTCATTCGCCCAATGAGGGCGGAGGAAAAAAAAGACGTGGCCGCCA
>JAAEPW010001122.1 GCA_024232355.1 Chloroflexota bacterium
GATAATGCTCCAATTCCCCGGCCTGCCGCCGAGACTTGCGCAACGCATTCTCCATACCATACCTGAAGAGCCATACAAAAACAGCCGAGATGAGCAATGCACCACTCGTCATCACGCCCTGGTAAAAGGACGGGTTTGAAATGTCTGGCGCATAGGTCTGTTTGACCACCGGGGATACGAAATAGAGCAGTATACCTACGACTGCGAACGCAAAACTCCAACCGGTTCCCAATAGTAGGCTGGCCCCGATAACGGTCAAATTGAACAGTTGCCAGATGGGATCTGCAGGCCCCGCGTTCAAGTCTGCCATATTACCTACCAGAATCAGGACGATGGCTCCCCATAAAAAGAGATGGCTGGCCGCGTCTGCCTTGCCCTGGCGAGAAAGCCAATAGACGGACGTGAACCAAAGAGTGCAAAAAATCAACAATGCAGCGTGCAGCACCGTCTCGCCTCCGACGAGGATTGACTTGACAAGCATAATGCCGTTGACACCGAGAGCGAGCACCAAGCCACCCAATGCAACTATGTTGAGCGCAAAAGATCGATCATCTCCACCGTGCTCAGACTCGGGTGAGATAAGAGTCTGGCGAATCCAGGCAAGTAAATCTCTACTTTCCTCAAACATAAAGAACCTCCCCCAAACAATTTCTCCGCTCTTTGTTCCCAGATGTGATCTGTGGCCGTTCCCTGGTCAAGCCTCAATTGAAAAGCGAAATTGAAAAGCGAAATTGAAAAACGAAATCCATCTCTGGCTACCCGGCATCGCTGTTCAACGCCCGTGCCAGCAAGCGGGCCAATTGCTCCATATCCGGAGGTTTGAGCATCCATCCGGCCAAACCCTGCGCCTGCAAGCTGTCGAGTTCACTCCCTACGAGATGACCGCTCAACATGAACACTGGCGTTGTGAGACCGCGCTGTCTCATCGCGTGGAACAATGCCTGTCCCCCCATTCTCGGCATCACCACGTCGCTCAACACCAGCGCGACCCGA
>JAAEPW010001123.1 GCA_024232355.1 Chloroflexota bacterium
CGGTTACTTCCTCATACCAGTCTTTGGCGATCACCTTAACATCGTAACTACCGGTGGTCGGCCAGGAATAGGGGAACACGTGATCCACGCCGGAGTCGAAAGGTCCCAGCCATTCCGTGACATCACCATTACCCCAGTCGATCTGGAAATAGAGGCCATCACCATCGGGATCGGTGCAGTTGATCGTGTAGTCGTTGGTGGCTCCGACCGTGACCGAAGCGAGACCCGTCACGGTAGGGGCACTGGCGGGAGCCGCGTTTACCGGCACGCCGTTACCTACGCGAACGTGGAAAAGGAATTCATCGGCGGCGGCGTTGGAAGTGTCTACGGAAACGATTACATTCAGGGGTTGCACGACTCGTGCGGCAACATCTTCCACCAGGGGTCGGTACCAGTTAACATTGTCTATCGAGTCTGCATAGGCACCCACTGCAACCTGGTCACCCCCATCAAAAAAGAGAGAAGGGTAACCGGCAAAATTGTAATGGTTGCTCAGCCAGTTGTAGGCCACACTGTTGACATCACCCACCATCGCGACCGTGAACAGGTTGATGCTGGTAGTTGCCTTAATAGCTTCTAGCGCAAACTGCGCGTCAGGACAGTGCGGTCACCACGTTGCCGACCCTTCCTCAATAAACGTGGGGCGGGTATAACCGGACTCGGGGTCGGTCAAACCAGGGGTTCCGATAATGGCCGAGGCGGCGGCATC
>JAAEPW010001124.1 GCA_024232355.1 Chloroflexota bacterium
AATAGTCTATGTGAGTGTAGCCGTGCACGACGAATTCGATGTTCCGGTTCAGGTACTTGGTAATTATGTCCCTGTTGCGATTGAGAACGACAGCAGTCAGGGCAAAGCTCGCTCCACAGTCAAACTGTTCCAGTATTTGGGCAAAGAGGCGTAACGAACGATCCATCTTGGCCGGCGTCAAACCATAGCGGTCGGTGATGCTGCGAAAGCGCTTGAATAGGGCAAATGGTCCTTTGGCCCTGACAGCAGGAGTAAAAGGATTTGTCTTCATAGTAAGTCCCTTTTATTCAGGTTTGCCTCAGAGTATGAGCGGTATAGTGGCCTACGGACGTGAATACGACGTCTGGGAAAGAAGCCATATAGTCAAAGAGTTCACGGGTACATTTCAACCAGGTAACTTTGTCCATTCTATATAACAGGTTGCGGATCAGAAATCCGTGCGCTCTGATGTACGAGGGCGAGAACTCTTTGAGTTGGAACGTCCGCTGACGACCCGAGGTGAACTCGGTCGGATGGGCCAGATATACGAGCGGTTTGCCGGTCCGTTTGGCCTCGGCATACAATAATCTGAAGAGAATCTTTGTGGCAGATAACCCCAAAATATTCAACGAAGCCGAGATAAATGGAATAATCGCCGCCGAGATGGGTATTTCCCAAATAGGCATGTCTCCCTTTTTGAACGCATTGTCGTGACGAGGATGGTATGGCTGGCGTGGCGCAAAAATCCATCCTGGGTTGATGAGATTCGAGCTAACAAAGTCGATTCGTTGCGAGCAAACGGAACTGTCCGCCCAATAGCCATATTCGACCAACAACTTTAGAGTACAAGCCATTGTTTTGACGCGGGGACTGCGAAAGACGCGAATCGGGATGCCAGCCATATTTTCTAGTTTTTTGCTCGCCTCCTCGATGTAGGTGCGCTGCATCGCCTCTGGCATTTGATCATAGTTTTCCTCGTCTCCGTGTGTCAGTCCGTGGCAGCCTATTTCGTGCCCAAAGCTTTGTATTCGTTCCAGGGTGGATCGAGTCGCCTGCTCGGCATTGGCGGTCACAAAGAATGTGGACTGAATGTCGAATTCGTTACACAGGTCTGTGGCTATCTCGAGCGAGCGTTTTTTATTCTCGCAAGGCAAGTGGGGAGAAGGATCAACGTCCCACGTGATCAGGATAGGTATCTTGTTTGTCATCATCTCATCAGGTCAAGGGTTTCATCAAGTTTCAAAAGCTACTGCCGTCGAATCATTTGAAGATAAGCGGCATAAATATTGTGACATCAATGTTAGCAGGTAAAGTCGGTGTTGGTGTGTTGGTCGGCGTTGGCGTGTGAGTCGGTGTGGGAGTGAGTGTTGGCGTGTGAGTCGGTGTGTTGGTCGGTGTGGGAGTGGGTGTTGGCGTGTGAGTCGGTGTGTTAGTCGGTGTGGGAGTGGGTGTTGGCGTGTGAGTCGGTGTATTGGTCGGTGTGGGAGTAGGTGTTGGCGTGTGAGTCGGTGTGTTGGTCGGTGTGGGAGTGGGTGTTGGCGTGTGAGTCGGTGTGTTGGTCGGTGTGGGAGTGGACGTTGGCGTGTGAGTCGGTATGTTGGTTGGTGTGGGAGTGGGCGTTGGCATGTGAGTCGGTGTGTTGGTCGGTGTGGGAGTGGACGTTGGCGTGTGAGTCGGTATGTTGGTTGGTGTGGGAGTGGGCGTTGGCATGTGAGTCGGTGTGGGAGTGGGCGTTGGTGTGTTGGCCGGTGTGTTGGTCGGTGTGGGAGTAGGTGTTGGTGTGTGAGTCGGTGTGGATGTTGGCGTGTAAGTTGGTGTAGGGGTTGGCGTGGGCGTATTTGTAGGCATGGGACCGGTGCACTGTGAAACCGTGACGGTTGTTACAGAATCAGCCGGAACATCCAGAGTCACGTACACGACGCTAACCTGTCCATCGTCGCTATCTACCATCTGGGTGATTGCGCCACTGTCAGTTTCATAGCAATTGTGCCTGGGCATAACAAATCGAAGCAAGGATTGTTCAAAGTGTTCTTGCAATTGATTCTCGATGGTGGCAGTCATAGTACTGTGCGATCCATCGTTTGCGGGAGAGAAACTGAAATGAAGCAAGTTTGAGGGAATCGAGTCTTCCGCCGAACCATCATAAGTATGTGTCATCACTTGACCATTCTCAATTCGAACTAGCCGATAAAGCTCCCGAATAACGTCACCAGTCTCTACCCAGTGAACGGGTGTATCACCATCTACCTCAACACGGTCAGACCAGGCATGGCCGCCGAGAACCATGTTGGTATGTAAATCGTCCATCCATTGCGGTTTCCACTCGGGCAAACTGTCGCCAGAAAAGCCGCTATTGGTTGTGATGTGTAAAACAAGAAAGCGCAACAAGCTATCCTGGTGTGCAGCCAGGTCTGCCTGCACCTGGGCTACCTGCTCTGCAAAATACTCCCCCGCATCGACAACATCGGGGTCCATAGTATGCAGCATTGAATTGTCAAACCCTAGGAAATGGTAATCACCATAGTCAAAATCAAAGGAACGTCGCCCGATATACTGCTTCCATAGAGCTAACGACGGTATGCCCCCTACGCTTCCTACATCATGATTACCGGCTACACTGTAAACGGGCACTTGTAACCGGTTAATGGCTTCCAGATAGGCCTCGAACTCGGACGCTGTTCTATGCTCAACCAAATCACCTACCACTAAAACTAGCGCCGGGTTGATCAGGTTTATCTCATCCACAGTCTGGCGAAAAGTGAGTTGTCCAGGTTCGATGGTCGCAGCTTGTGGGTCGCCCAACACGACAAAATAAAATGGATCATCGTACTGGCTGACAACTTGTACTGCCCGCGCCTGGGTATCGGTCCCAAAGGTCGAACTGATGGTCAAGTCATACAACTCTTCCGGCGCGCTAACCGGGATCGTGGCCGTAAGTGTCCAAGAGGTAATGGGATCATAAGTTGCCTCCAGGAACGATAACGGAACAGTGTTATACGGGGTAAGCAGAGCAGCCATCCAATTAGCGGCATCGTGATTTTCTTTCACATTGATCTGGAATGTCTCTCCAACCCGTCGAATGGCGGGAGCATTCGAGTGGGGAGAGTAGATGCGTCCAAAGCGTGCATGGCTGGCTGCTTCAGGGAGGGTGATATCAACGCCAGTAGTTTCAACATCTTGTTGTACGATCACATCGTTCACAGTCTGAGAAACATAATTATCGCTATGAGCTGTGACAGTGTAAACACCGCTTTGTAATCCAGAAAGACCAAAGATACCATCATAAGCAGCATAGACAGTATGCGTATCTAGCTCGGAGGAAATTTCCACCCATGCGCCATTTATGCCATCCCCATCAGGGTCCAGAACTCGTCCTCGTAAAGTGCCAAAGGGAAAATCACCATAGCGAAAACCATCAATACCTATCCGCGCATCATAGCCTCCCCAAAAAGCAAACCCCTCTTCGCCAGTGACTCTAACTTGAATAGTATGTTGATCAGACACCAAATGGGTAGCAATGATATACTCAACAGGATCTTTACCCGAGGAGGCGGCATTGTTGAATAGATTCACAGAGGGATAGGGGACGCCGTCAATAGAAATGTCAGCAATGCCAGCGTGATAATTGGAAATGAACACAACCGAGATGGATGTTCCACTAAAAGTGAAAGAAGCTGTAGCATCAATCTGGGTCGAACGTCTATAATGATCATCAGAACAATGGTAACACCAATACGTAGACCAACTGCCGCTATAACTAACACGATCAGTATCTTCGGCCTCTACAAAAGTAGAATAGTCATTCCTGGCCCGCCCATAAGTAACCACAATTTCCGCAGTATCCTGGGCTGCAATGGTTACGTCAAGTTCCAACCAGCCACCGGCTACTGTATAAGTGTAAGGCACACCGTCGACCATAACCAATCGAATAGGAACATTGCCATCCTCTTCTTTTTGCAAATGGTATTGTTGCTCACTGTCTGTCTCGTTTTCCAGGATCAGGTGATTGGTGTACCATTTCACGTCAATATCGCCGTCGTCGTTTCGCTTTTCCAGGTACAGGCGTTTCATGATATAGTCCAGGCTGCGCCACTCTACTTCTCCCTCCAGGTCGTTTATGGCGTCTACGGTGGCGTTATACGCGCCTATGCCCGCAGGGGGAGCAAAATCCGACTCGCGACCGTAGATAAAGACTGACTTGTCTCGAAAGAGGTCAAAGGGATAGGGGCTGTATTCCTGGTAGTGGCGATTGACGATGGCATAATTGCCATAGTCCATGATCGCCGGATACATCGCAAAATCCCAGGCTGAGCTGGTCGTCCCGCTCAACGGAGTCGTTTGGGCATTGATCGTGGTCAGGAAATTGAGTTCCTTGAGCAACGGCAGTGTACTCTCGCCCGCCAACTTGCATGGAAAGACCATTATTCGCCCGTAGGGAATGCCGGTCAGCGTCTCGTGGATATCCATTCGCTGTAGAGACCTTTCCAGGAGGGTTCTTTGCTCTTCGAGAGGAATGTCGTCCGTGAATTCCGGGCATGGTGAGTGATTGTTGCCGTGCACTACCAACGAATAACGCTCTGGGTGGGCCAAGAATAGATCGACGACACTTTGTTCCGATTGATCTAGACATCTCCCTGGTACAGTAGCAATCGTGGTGTGATAGTCGTGTGCTAGCATCTGTGGCAACAAATCCCCAAAGTTCAGATACCCATACGGCTCTTGCAGGCACGGGTCGTCGATGGTCAGATTGGCATAGTTGTGATCGTTGTGCCACGCTTCGTCTCCGGCCGTGTAGCGTATGAACATCATCAGGGGAACTAGTTCCATAAAATATGTTTGCATAAAGCCATCATTCTGCGCCCAGGCTTCATACAGTAAATAGAACTGACTGTTTTCCACATTATAAAGGTGCATACCGCCGTCTACAAAGATGCTGCCAGCGCCATTCTGATAACGGGCAAAGACCGGATAGGTTTGGCTAAAATCGTCGGTGGCCTTCACCAGCACGTCCACGTGAGTTGCATCGGGCGCCAGGCCCAGGGCACGGTCGTATTGATCGTAAGAAGCGCTAATAGTTATGCCAGACAATTCACGCAGGATGTCGGGATAGTCGGCGCTCAACAGGTAATCACGGTTGGTATCG
>JAAEPW010001125.1 GCA_024232355.1 Chloroflexota bacterium
CTGGAATTATACCGGGACGTCGGCGACCGCTGGGGAGTGGCGATCGCGTACAACAACCTGGGACAGATGGCGATGGAGACGGGAAACTTGCACCAAGCCCGCCGATTGTTGCAGGAGAGCATTGCCGTGTACCGCCAGATCGGGATCAAATCGGGGCTGGCAAACACGTTGGGCAACCTGGGCGAGGCGTGCGGCAAGCTGGGCGAGTGTGTCCAGGCCCGCCAGTATCTGCACGAGGCGCTGCAAATCGCCCAAGAGATCAACGCGCTGCCCATCGTGCTGGATACGTTGGTCGGGCTGGCTCCGTTGTTGGCGCAGGAGGGTAGGGTGGTGCAGGGTCTGGTGGTGTTGGCTTTTGCGATGCACCAGCCGGAGGTGTTGCAGGCGGTGAAGGAGAAGGCGGAGGGGTTGTTTGATAGGTTGGCGGTGGGTTTGGCGGCGGAGGTGGTGGAGGGGGCGCGGGAGAGGGGGCGGGGGTGTGGGTTGGGGGAGGTGGTGGGGGAGGTTTTGGGAGATGGGGGGTAGCGAGACTGCTCAACACCAATCTTTATCTTTGGCTCGTAGTGCTACGATGTCTTCCCATTTGGTGTCAGCCAGTGCTTGTTTTAGGAATGTGACAACCTGCTCGCCGAGTTCTTGTGTCGAGAGCCGACGCGCGAGCAGGTCGCCGTTTTCCTGGCGAAGTTGTACGATCTGCATAGAAGATTTAGTGTTCATTGGCGCATTCCTCTCCAGGGGTATTATACTGTACGTGGAAGAAGCGTCAAGATAACCTCGGATGGGGCTTTCGCAGCGGGTCGAAAGCCGGAGGGAGCAAAGCTGTGGGGTAGTAAGTTATCCTGACCCAGATATAGGGAAGAGAGGCATAGAGGCGTGGGTTGTACGAGTTTGCAGACGACTTTTGGGTCTCAATTGCGCAGCA
>JAAEPW010001126.1 GCA_024232355.1 Chloroflexota bacterium
CTGTGTAGTACACGAAACCAGCAAAGGTACAAAAACATGCTCAGTTTGCGCGCCCGACGACATGTATTTTTCGCTCAAACCCGGCTCTGTAGAACATTCGCTACCTACGCAGGAACTACACTCAACAGGAAGAGCTGACTTAACGGAGGTGTCGTTGAGAGGCATCTTCTGTTGAGGTGACGTCAGTAGATCGTCTGCATGGCAGCGGTTGGCAGAGTCGGGGGCGAAAATGGTCGACAGGGTGGCGCACAGCTTGTTGTAGTCCGTGTCGAGCTCAGTGGGCATGTGTCCGTCGAATGTGTCGACAAAACGGCGCCGCGCTTTGGCACCGAGATGCTGCACCAGCGAGCGACATCGGACCACAGGTGGTAGTTTCTGGGGGTCTGGACACAGCGCGACTTGCAGTTCAAACCAGTTCTGGAAGCGGCGCAACCAGTCAGGAAAGAGCGGCGGCGGTGTCGACGATGAGTCCCAGAAGTCGTTGAGTTTGAGTGCGCGGGGCCGGAATGGCTGATGCATCGTCCCGGGAATTTCAGACGCGGTCCCTCCGGCGGGGCGATCCCTGACCGGATCCTCCTGCAGGCCTGCGGGGCGATCCCTGGCAGGGTCCTCCAGTTGTCCGGTGGGGCGATCCCTGACCGGTGGTTGTTCCATCTGCGTGGTTGAATCCGAACGAGAGTCGCCAGTAATGGGTTGGCCCTTGGGCTGCTGGCATCCAAGGCCGGCCATTCAGGAAGCAGTGGTGCTGGCTTGACGTGTAGGCAAAATAAGTAGACAGCCTTTTAATCAACTAACCACTTTCTAAGCAGCCAAACACCAGACAGGAGGAATAAGTGGATTTCCCATATTCAGATATAATTA
>JAAEPW010001127.1 GCA_024232355.1 Chloroflexota bacterium
ATTTACACATTGCTGAGAGATGCACGATGCTCGATTATGATGAACGACATTGCCAGCGCACTCGCGTCTGACGTTCCCAGCACCGTGATAGGAAGCATCCTGCATCTGGCTTTTCATCACGAGATTTATGTACCGATGGATAATGCCCCACTTTCCGGAGAGACTCCAGTGCGTCTGAACAATTCAATGCAAAAGGAAGCTGCGATATGAGTGCACAGCGTTTCGCATATGGTGTATGGTTTCGCTGGCAAGAAACCACTTACGAGGTGGTGCAACCCTCATCTGCCGAAAGAATCAGCATCAAGGACGTATTGAGGGGAACAACGATCGTAGTCGAGATACTGATGCTAGTGCAGGCTTTGTTCGATGGCGAGTTATGCTTTGTCATCGAGGGCAAGCAAGCCAGAGAAAATGAGCAAGGTGGTGACCGTGTTGCGAACGAGTATGTTGATCTGATGGATTGTCCCGAGGAGTTGGTTGCCATTGCCCGCTACCGCCTGGAGGTGATTCGACCACTGCTGGATATGGAATGTCGCACGCGCGCGGATGTAGTATTGCGGGTACAGGAGGTCCAAGCAGCCAGTACGAAAAAGGATGGTCGCTTGCAATGTGCAGTGAGTATTACGTCAGTCTACCGTTGGATTGGTGATTATATCCGCAGCGGCCATGATTTGCGAGCCTTGATTCCTGCGGTCCACAAGCGAGGCGGAGCAGGTGAATCGCGAATGTCTCCTGAGGTTGAATCATTGATGGAAGCCGTCATGTGTGACAAGTACCACGTTCGTGAGGCGGTGACGGTGGATGATCTGTGGGTCGAGTTGGCTGTCCGAGTGGCTGAGGAAAATCGTATACGATCCAAACACGTCAAATTGTTAATGCCATCAAAATCAACCTTGACCCGTAGGAGCCGAGAATTGCGCACGCAAGCCACAAAAGCCAGACAGGGAACACGTACGACCCGGCGGGAGACCACACAATACGGACAAACACCATACCCGGCTTTGCCTCTGGAGCGTGTGGAGATCGATCACACACCTTCAGACCTAATCGTGATCGACGATCACGACGATTTGCCATTGGGCAGGTTGACCCTTACATACTGTCTAGATATGGCCACGCGGTATCCATTGGGTTATTACCTGGGCTTTGAACCGCCCAGCTATCTGACTGTGATGGAATGTTTGCATCATGCCATATGTTTGAAGGGAAATGTACGTGAACGGTATGGCACCGAGCACGAGTGGCTGTCATATGGTATCCCTGCAACGCTAGTGATCGACAACGGAAAAGAATTCATTGGACGTGATATGGAAGACGCGTGTCTTCTGTTAGGTATTGTGCTTCAACGCACACCTGTACGAACTCCGCACTTCAAGGCGGGTGTCGAGCGCATGTTCCGTTCATTGAACACAACTCTGTTCCACACACTACCCGGCACGACATTTTCCAATCCTGCCCAACGTGGCGACTATGACAGTGCACAGCAAGCTTGCATCTACCTCAGCGAGGTAGATAAGGTATTGCATATCTTCCTGATGGATATCTACACCGAGCGGTTTCACCGTGGTCTGAATGGTATTCCAGCCCATCGATGGGCGGAACTGACACAGCACGGTTTTGCTCCTGCACTGCCTCCCAATGCTGAGGAGTTATCGATCCTGCTAGGTAGAACTGCCACCCGCGTCATTCATCACTACGGTATCGAGTTTATGTCTCTACGATACAACTGCAACGAATTGGCCTCTCTGCGTACTCGGCTCAAAAGCGAAAAGGCCAAGATCAAGTACCATCCAGCAGACCTGAGTTGTTTGCACGTATACGATCCGTTCGAACGGCAGTACATTCGTGTGCCTGCTCTCGACCAGGAATACACCCAAGATCTCTCCCTGTGGAAACACCGAGTCATCCGTCGAGCGGTTCTCACTGAACGAGACAAGGTTGACATCGTTGCCCTGGGGCGGGCGAAACGCAAAATCCAGGAGATCGTTGAAGCTGGACGACAGCGAAAGCGCCAGCGCACCCGTTCGCGCATTGCCCGTTGGGACACAGCAGGGAAACCCACTCGCCAGATGGTAGAGGAAGCCCAGGATGGTGAAACTTCAGGGAAACCCACAGCAGTGACCAGTGAGAAACAAACAACATCGACTATACTGTCGACCACAGCAACGGATACAGTACCTTTACTGGCGGAAGAGTCACCGGATCCTGATTGGGAGATCAGCTATACTGTTCCCGAACATCACGATGCAGCAGGAATCTCTGCAGGAGAGACGCCAGATGGATAACGAGACACGCTCTGTGCTTGCCCGGGCCAACTCGGCATTGATCCGCTACCCTCGTTTCAAAGCCCTGCACCGCGATATCCGCGAATGTCGGGAGATGTCACTGTTGGCCAACGAGCCCCAATGCATGTCGCTGGAGGGTGTCACCGGTGCCGGAAAGTCTACACTGGTGCGAGACTATGTGGCGTTGTTTCCCCGCATTGAAGAGACTGACGGCACCCGCGTTCCCGTCTTCTACGCCGAGACGCCTTCCCCAGTGACCGTCAAGGGAATGGCCGCCACGATGCTGGCTCACCTGGGCGATCCTGCTGCACACCGCGGCACCTTGTGGTCGATGAATTTTCGCTTGATCCGGCTGATGATCGCTTGCCAGGTCGAACTGATTATCCTGGACGACTTTCACCACTTGATCGACAAGAAAACCAACCGCATATTGGAACAAGTGTCCGATTGGCTGAAAGTGTTGATCAAAGAAAGCGCAATCCCCATTCTGGTCATGGGGATTGCGGGCCAAGTTGAGTGCATCCTGGAATCCAACGCGCAACTCTCTCGTCTGTTCGCTGTACGTGAAACACTGAAGCCGTTCTGTTGCGACCCTGCTGATGAGGTCAGCATTCAGGAGTTTGCCCGCTTTGTTCACTATGCAGAACGGTCCATCGCCACCCCACTGCCGGAGACACTGCCCCGGCTGGAACTGCTCTATCGGCTGCATTACGCTACCGATGGTGTCGTCGGCAATCTGATGAACTTGCTGCGATACTCTGCACTGCTCTCTCGACGACGACGCAAAACTGCGATAGATTTGGAGATCCTCGCGGCAGCGTTCGACAAACGACTTGCCAAGCATCTCAAAGGAAGACTCAATCCCTTCTTGTCACCGGCTGAGGAGCAGTTTGTGGCACCCGCTATCGGTGACATCAACTCACCAGGAACGGTGTCTTCAGGAAGACGAAGCCTGCCTTCCGTTGCCAGCGTGTTGCAAGCCAGGTGAAAAAGGTTCAGATGATCAGCGTCGTCACGACTGAACAGGTGACATCTCTGCTGCGACGTACCCAGTTGCTGCCGGGTGAGTCATTGCCCTCCCTGTTGGAGCGGCTGGCTCAACTCAACTACTACCCTCATTCGGGTGTGTTGGGTTGGATCTGTCGAGAACGGATAAGTAACTCTGCTCCCCAGGACAACATTGCCTGCCCCAAACAAGCCCAGACCTTTTTCCAACTCGCGCGACTGGCACAAATTTCCCCCGATGAATTGTTCGCTGCCAGCGACCATCGCTTTGCCCCCACCCTGACCCCACCGGGAAAGGTCCCTGTGCTGATGCTTTGGCCTGAGGAGTCGCCCAAAGCCACGATGACGTCTGCCTTGGCACATCGTCGTCTAACCCCCACTTCTGCTGCACGGTTCTGCCCTCTCTGTCTGGAAACGTCTGCCTATCATCGCTTGAGTTGGGTTCCCACTGCCGCAGCTATCTGTCTACAACACCAATGTCTGTTGGCTCATCAGTGTCCCCAGTGTGGAAGCTGTGTATCTGTGGCTGAAATCGTCAAACGATGCTGCAAGACGTGCCAGGCTGATTTGAGTGCCGCGCCCGTTGTCTCTGTCGCAGATGATGCGATGGGCATTCTATCTCAGCAAGCCATCCAACACTGGCTCTCGCTTGTCTCTGCACCAGCCTTACCGGATGGTTACACACTCCTCCAGCAACCACCTGCCGTGCTCTATCGACTGCTGTACGACCTCTGCCGGGGCTTGATAGCATGTCAGAAGGAGTGGCCCTGTCTGCCTGCCCCACTCGATGGTCTGGTTGATCGAGCCTCTGCACCCATTCATCTCTATCGTCAACTGACACCCACGCAGGCTTTCTACCTGTACCGGGCTGCGTTTACGGGCATTCTGAACTGGCCCCAAGGGTTGTTTCGTCTCCTCGATGCCTTTGCCCAACGCAACCTCACAACCCAAACGTCTTCCAGAGCAACCATCCGCCTGGGTCCTCTGTGGTGCAGATGGTTGTGGAAAGCCTGGCGGCGTTCGCAATTCGAGTTTCTGCATCAATCTCTCGTCGACTATCTGATGGCCCGTGGTATATTCCTGCCCTATCCCTTACTCGAACACTTCAAAGAACGTCCTTGGTTTATCGCTCGCACTGGGCTGTGGAGTGCACAGCGAACGGCACAAGCCTTGGACATTTCCATCCAGGGCTTGTGCCAATTCCTTCCCAATGGCCCATTGAGCACATGTCTCTGGCCTGACAGCAGACCCAGTATGCCACTGTTCGAACGTGACAAGGTGCTAGCGGTCAAACAAGAGTGGAAAACAGGATAACGACAGACTTGATCGAACCAATCGCCACTTTCGAGCGGCACTGATACTTGAGCGGCAGAATTTGGAATAACTCGCCGCTCAAGTACTATCCGACTAGGTCAGTTCCACTATCTTTGACGCTAGGGTAATCTCGTTATCTCTGACTCGAAAACACTGCTTTGGGCAATTTCACTATCTCTGACTCCCAGTCCCATTATCTTTGACTCCAGTTCCATTATCTTTGACTCCCTACACGCCTCTCAGTGGCACCGTGATCACCTGTACTGGCCGAAAAGCACATCCGTTCTACATCTGAGCACAATTTCTCCCCTTTTGTGGTAGAATAGCCTCCCAATCCTAACTTGGTAGTGACCCATTAGGATGCGGATAATTCAGCCACACCCCAGAGAACGACCAAACGGCTTCCAACACAGAAAAACGGCGTCCCAGCCCCAAAACTGGGCACATGGAAGTCGCAGACGCCGCATTTCACGCCGCGCCGATGCCCCCACCCCTTCGTTTTCTCCCCGGTGGCGCACTCCTCCCTAGGCCGCTGTCGCCTCTTGTCGCCAGGGTGGCACTCGAAAGAGCAGAAACTCGCCCATCGTCCACACATGGTCGGTAATACCAGCCGCCATAGCTGGTGTCCGGGGCATCCATTTCTTGGGCGAACCATTGCCCTTGGTCGGTATTGGTTTCGGCAATGCCTCCCGGAGGGACAGGTGAGGTAGGCAAAAGTTGTAATAGCCCATCACCAGTCGCAAACGCCGAAGCAACCCTTCCTTCGTCTTAGCTAGCCCCTCTTCTCGTCGTCCTAGTCCGGGCACGTGTGATCGCAAGGTACGGTTCAGGCGCTCGATGAAGGCAGTGTTGATTTTGTGTCCCACTTTCGCCAAGGCCGACGCGACTGCTTCCTTCGTCCCATACACCACCCGAGTTGTCACCGCCACGATTTTCCGTCGTCTCCGCTTTTTCTCCACCTGCGCATACTGCAACCGCTCTACCGGCATCCAGCGCCGCAGTGTCCGCCCACTCTTCTCACTCACTCTTTCTACCCAGCAACCAAAATGGGTGAGCAATGCTTTCCCGTACGACGCCAACTGATCGGTCAGAAACATTGGTACAACTCCTGGTGCCAATACGCTCACCACTCCGTGTACCAGCAACTGTGCCACACCTGCACTTGTATGCAGGTACAAGTGTCCCCAGACTCCTATCACCCACTTCGACTGCCAACCACAGCTTGCTGAACGAGTCCATCGCCGTCCACACCCAGCAGCTTTGCCGTTCCCCGTCTTCTCTCATCCCATTCAACAGTGCATACAATTCGTCCATCTGCACCTGCGTCAGTTGCAGGTTGTGCACCATATAACCAATCACTGCTTCGCTGTGCTTTGCCGCTTCTACCAGCCAACTCAACACCGTGTCCTTGTCCACTCCAAAGATCCGCCCTACCTTCCGCGGACCCACTCCCTCGCACAACGTCGCTATTGCTCGCATTATGTCTTCCGCCGGGATACTGCTTCTGTAGAATACCGTTCCTATCGTCTCCTGAAAATGCTTGCGACACACCACGCAGTACAGTTGCCGCCACCGCCCCCCACTCGGATGCCCATTCGAGATAATGTTCCCTCTCCCCAACCATCCATAATACCGGCATCCCTTTCTCGGACAAAAGTGCTTACTCGTGTCTATTTCCGGTTTTCGCCCTCGCTCTCGCTCGATCATTGGCGGTGGTTCTCGCTTTACTTCTCGCTCTCGATTCTTTGCTTCCGCCTCGCATTGCTCGCACACAGGTTTCCGCGTCAACCCTTCGAATAGTTTCGGCGGCTTTTTTCCCTTCCTCGCTTTCTTTCGCTGTTTTGCTGGCCTTCTTTTCCCCTTCTCTCCCCACTTCGCTCCCATTCGAATGTGAAAAAACCAGATTTGCCACACCAACACTACAACCAGACTGACTTGGATTACGCCCTGCATCGTCATTCGCCCCCCCCAATGATTTCGAATGACTTTACACCACCTTCTCTCTTGTGTCAATTATCCGCATTTCAATGGGCCACTACCAGACATTAACAATCCACATTCCGAACCTACTGTCTATCTTACTGACGAAATTGCCGACAATGCAGCCCTCACAAGAACCTTGAGACGGCATTATG
>JAAEPW010001128.1 GCA_024232355.1 Chloroflexota bacterium
TCAAGGGTGAAGAGCGAATCGTCCCTTGACCTGAACGAACACCTGGCTACCATGGAACAGCATCTGGTCCCAGCCGACGAACTGAGCATTTTCCTCCCTAAATTAGTGCCCGAGTTGTGTCAAAGTCATTGACACATACCAAGTCCTTCATCTCCTGTTCAACGAAATGACACACCGCGATAGGAAAACCAGGCTTTGATCTCGTGTTCTTGCAATCAGTGCCACTGGCCCCTGTCCTCTGCAAATGCCAGGATCAGTCCTTTGGTCAATGAGTGCCCCTCCCCTTACTAGCCTATGTCTGGTAAGGCCCGTGCATTATGGCTGGCATCTCTATTACTCTTCCACCGACGCTGTGGGTTTCCATCGTCGCTTCTTGCAACATCTTCCGCATAGCGACCTCTGGCTTACTCTCAGTGACCAAGTTGATTGCGGTCACAGTGGAGCGAGGCATTGCCGCAAGTATGCTCGTCGGCCAAGTCCCATGGGTGTACCGAGATGACATTGTCGCATTGTTGTGCTCTACGCGCAATGCCTTGCCCCTACACATCGGCTAACTGCTTTTCCGCATCTCCCACAAAAACCGCTCTTGCAAAGCCATAACCAATTTCTCGGCCCGCTCCAGGTCTGGCTCCTCCGGCAGTGATGACGTCTTTTCCAACACTGCCAACCGCCCTTCATACTCGGAGGCCAATGCCAACACCTCCTCGTATCCGAGCGCACCCTCTCGCACTGCACGCAGCCACTCTTGGTCCGGGCGATAGACGTGGACCTCACCGGTCTCTAAAATCTCCATCCCCATCCGCAGCAGTCGCAATAGGTGCATCGCGTGCTTGGTGTCGTAACCATAGCGACGTTCCAACTCGGCCCGGTCGGGGTTCCGGTTGCGCCGCCACTCTTGGTAATGGTTCCAATGCTTGAGCGCGTCCCTGTAGGCTCTTTCAGCATCGTGGTCCGGGAACTTGAAGCGTCCGTCCACGGCTCGCCCACCGAACTCTTGTTGCGCTGGTTGGTGGTCTGGCGGGTCTACCAACCAGCGGTGATGTCTCTCTATCCGTCGCAACTGGCTGATGGCGTACCCGCTAAAGGTCTGGCCCGCTTTACGGGTCAGGAACAGGTATCGGTGCTCTCGCAATTGCTGCCCATAATCATTGATGAATATGATGTGCTCTGGCATAGTGTAGAGCGCCTCAATGATGTTCGGGTTGCACTTGAGGGCCAGCCGCACAAACTTGACCAGCGCATAGACAACAATATCCTGCGTTGGAGTATGATCCACGTGCTGCTCGAACGACGCCAAACCCAGCAGATGACGGCGCGACGGAATGCACACGCCGCACGTGTCTAGGTCGCTGACCTCCGTGCTCAGGCCGTATGCCTGGCTGCCGATGATGACCTGGTAGATCAAGTTGGTCTCCCAGAACGGTCTCGTTTCAGCCACGATCGTATTCCAATCGTACCCGCACCAAGAAATCATTCAGTGCATCCCGATTTGATGGTGTATCCGGCAGCGTGGTTTCGGCAAAAGCAGTTTCAAGTTGCGCTTGTAACTGGACGATGGCATCCTGGTACGTCGACATCTCTGTCTCGTCGAGTGCGGCGCGCTCCTTGACCTTTTGGGCGATCAAGTCGGGGATGAACGGCAGGCGAAACGTCTCATTCAGATGAATGAGATTTGCTTCCACCTCACCCGTCTGCAAAAGCCAAATGCCGGTGAGCAGTACGCGGAACACGTACAGCAACGTCTTTACCCGGCGCGGTGATTCTTGCTCGAACATTTTGATCTGGTTAAAGGAAAACCCCTTGTAATGGTGATAGACGTGGCGGATGATCGCGCCACCTGCCAATGCCCGCAACTCTTCAAATGCCGCCCCACCCTGTACCACCAAGGGGGAATAGAGCTGTTCCAACACATAGCCATTCTTTTTGAGCAAAAGGGTCAAAAATTTGCGGACGTCGTGGGCGACTATGTCCATCTCACGTCCGTCACGTTCAAACTGTTGTGAGACAGTCCCCTCTGGTGCGTCCAGGCCGAGCACAGCACGCAGCGGCAGGACGTACGCGCCACGCAGATCCACGTCGCTATCGGGTGAGGGAAAACCATATAGGTGAGCGCCACTGATCGTGACAAATAGTGGTGGATAAGGCAAAGCTTGCACGACGGGTTGCAGCGTCGTTGGATCAAATTTATCGAATGTCTTCATTTCCTCAATCCTTTCATCTAAACAGGCCACGCTAAACTTTATCAAGATCCGCTATCGTCCGGCGATACCGGATCTGTGCATCCTCGACAGAGGTTTCCCTAAAGCGAACGTTGCCTTGACCAGGTAGGCATTGGGCCAGCAAAGGCACATCAGCACTGGTCACCACGGCGATCTTGGGATAGCCTCCCGCAGTCTGGCGATCGGCCATCATGACAATGGGTTGCCGGTCAGCGGGTACCTGGACAGACCCCAACGCAATGCCATCAGAAACAATATCGGCTGAGCCTTGGTGCGCGATGGTCGGTCCCTGCAAACGATACCCCATACGATCAGCCGTGAGGCTGACCTGGTACTCGCTGCCGAGAAAAATCCGCACGCCCTCCTCGGTAAAGGCACCGGCCTGGGGACCGAGAATCACCTCCACCGTAGGCTGATCGTCGTAGGAAGGTAAAAAACCGCTCGGTAGTTGGCGGGCGGCCCGTGTTGGCAGGTGCCAATCCACCGGGGCTATGGGCAACAGGTCTCCGGCTTGCAGCGCCCGTCCCTCCAGACCGCCAAAGCCCCCTCGCAGGTAGGTGGCCCGGGAACCCATCACCACAGGGACGTTGATCCCTCCAGCCACCGCCAGGTAGGCCCAGCATCCGCTCCGCTGACCGTCGAACTCGATTCGCCACCCCCGCCGGACGAACGCCGACACCCAGTTGGGAATGGGCCAGCCGTTCACCCGCAGGCCCAGGTCGGCCCCACACACAGAAATGAGACAATTGACGGTGGCTCTCAGCGTCGGCCCGACGGCGGTGATCTCCAGGCCCGCTGCTTCCGGTGGATTACCCACCAGGGTGTTAGCCGCTCGCAATGCAAACGTGTCCATCGCTCCCGCTACCGGAACCCCAAACCGTTCGTAGCCACGCCGCCCCAGGTCTTGCACAGTGGTCAACAGCCCTGGTTGGGTCACCTCCAAGCCAGGGACATCAAGGCTGGTCGTGACTACGGATGGTTGCTCCTCGCCCCCCCATTCCTGTTTCCAGACCTCGGCAAAGCGTTCGGGCGTAATGGGGACAAAACGCACACGGTCGCCGGGATGGAGCAAGGTTGGCGGATCGCGTTGGGGATCAAAAAGGCGCAGCGGGGTCCGGCCAACAAGCTGCCAACCGCCGGGAGTCGCAATCGGATAGATGCCGGTCTGCTCGCCAGCGATACCCACCGACCCAACCGGTACCAGCGTGCGAGGGGTGGAGAGGCGTGGCGTGGCGATGGCCTGAGGCAGACCACCCATGTAGGCAAAACCCGGAGAGAATCCCAACATATAGACCGGGTAGAGCGTTGAAGAATGAAGCTGAACCACCTCATTCTGGCTCAGGCTATTGTGCCGGGCCACAAACTCGATGTCAGCGCCAAACTCGTCACCGTAGCAGACAGGGATATCTACTACTCGCGGTTCTGGTCGAGCGCAGGATTTGACTCGGGACAAAGTCTCCTCGGCAAAGGCAGTGACATCGGAAAAAGAAAGACGCAGAGGATCATAATGCAAGAGTAAAGAGCGATAGGTAGGCACAGCCTCACCTATGCCAGCCAGCGGGCGTTCCCTCAAGTTCACTGCCAGGCCGTGAACTTGAGCATTGATGACCAGGTCAATCTCGTCGCCAAATTCGATCAAGAGAGCCGAGTCGCCGACCGGTAAAAGACGTGGAGGATCGTAGCGCATCTAGTCCCCCGGCACAAAGCTGGTCATCGGTGCCACGTCCACCCCGGCTGACGTGAGAGCCTGACGGATCGACTGGGCAATGGACAGGGCCGTGGGCGTGTCGCCGTGCAGGCAGATGGTCTCGGCCTGTACCGGCACCTCTTTGCCGGTATATGCTATCACTATCCCATCTCGGGCAATGCGCACAGCCTGTTCGGCGGCTTGGGCGGGATCATGCAGCACAGCACCTGGCAGCTTGCGAGAGCGCAGAGAGCCATCAACCTCATAGGCCCGGTCGGCAAAGGCCTCGCGGGCCACCGGCAAGCCTGCCTCCAGCCCGGCCTCGACCAGCAGGGAATTGGACAGACCCACCAAGATCAACTGGCGGCTAAAACGAGCCACCGCTCGGGCAATGGCCTCGGCCAGCGAGCGATCTTTGGCCGCCAGGTTGTACAGCGCCCCGTGGGGCTTGACGTGAACCAGGTCAGCCCCGGCGGCTTGAGCAAAAGCAGCCAGAGCGCCAATCTGATAGAGCACAAAAACCTCGACCTCATCAGGAGCAAGCTGCATCCCCCGGCGGCCAAAGCCTTGCAAATCGGGAAAACCTGGATGGGCACCGACCCCCACGCCGTGCTCACTCGCCAGATTCACCGTGCGTTCCATAACCAAGGGATCGCCAGCGTGAAGGCCGCAGGCGATGTTGGCCGAGGTGATCAAAGGCATCAGTGCCGCGTCGTCACCGATACCGTATCTGCCAAAACTCTCCCCCATGTCACAATTCAGGTCAATTTTCATCAAAACCTCCTACAAGGCTGTGCTACAGATTCCCGAACTCAGGCCAATCTACGCCATCCACCCAGAAAGCTGAACCAGAAGAGAAAAGCATAAACCAGCACCAAAACCATCAAGCCCGCTCGTGCTATCCAGAACGGACGACCGATTTTTATACCTGCTTCCACGCTCTCTTCCCCGTCAAGCATTGCTCTGAACGCTACGCCAAACACGATCAGGTTGACAATGATATCCACCGCGCTTTCTGTCACACTGATCCCCGCAAAACTCGCCACGCCGAGCGCCACGAAACTCTCCAGGCTGCCCAAGATGCCTGCATCGGCACCTTTTGCCACGACGTTTGCCACGACGAACGCCACACCTTCTGCTATGCAAACACAGACCATCACGGCAAACGCCGTATGCTTGGACAGAGCGTCGGCTATACCTATCGGCACACCGACCGCCACGCAAAATATCACTGCCAACATCAGGCCAAGCACCGCCACTCCCGTCGTGCCAAGAGGCGCAATATCTACCATGCCATCGGCTATGTCGACATTGCCCAACCATCCGGTAAGCGTCCAGGCAAGACCAAGGGCCAAAAGGCATCCCAAATAAAAGCCGATCGGAAACGCCTCCGCGTCACGGGGCAGGATACCCAGTCCCAGGGCCAAGGTAGGAATTACCAGAGGTAGCCAGATCAACGTGCTGGACAGCCATCTGCCCACTCGCCGCTCGTCTGTTACGTCAAACCTATCCCGGTATGCGTTCAATCGTTGCGGCGTCACTAATATCCAACACAGTAAACGCAAGTGATCCACTGGATTGCTAGGAGAAAGACGCTGCAATTGCTTCATAGGGACTCCTCTTGTTCGTGTTCCACAATCTGACGAATGGCATCAACGACCAGGTCTGGCTGGCAAAAATGGATGATGTGATCGCTCTCCTCGGCAACGACAAGGGTAGCATCAGGCAAGCTCTCGGCAAGTTCGACCTGGAGACGACGCCAGACTATTTCAAACTGCTGTTCCATCTCTGATGAAACAGTCTCATCACCCACAAGGCCACGGACCATAACAATGTATGGGACATTGGGGTCCGAGCCAGAACCCTGGATTTGCATAGTGCTCTCTTTAAAAGTAGCGAGTTCGTCCACCACGGTCTCATAGTACTGCGTGCGGTTGAACACCATAGCCAGGATTGTAGAGTCGAGTTCCGGCGGATAGTCCTCCAGGAACGTCAAAAATTCGGTACCCGCCAACTGCACAAAGATACGCATAGCGCCATGTCGTGACAGGAACGTCAGTGTACGAAACAGGAAAAGGCTCCCCTTGTCTAGGTCCGCCTGATACTCGTCGAGCGTTGGAGGAAACGCATCGTACAGGTGGTCTGGGCTGGCATCCACCAAAACGACCCCGGCAATCTCATCTGGGTGTTGAATGGCATAGAGGCGAGAGTTCAGTCCACCAAAGGATTGGCCAACCAGTACGTAGGGCGGCGGCACCCCGGCGTTGGACAGCAATGTGTGCAGTTCGGCAGCGACCTGGCGACTGTCACGTGGCATAGGGCCAGGATCGCTCCAAGCATATCCAGCGCGGTCATAGACACAAGCGCGAGCAAACTTGGCCACCTCTGGCTGGACCCATACCCAATCCAGCGACCCACCACCCAGCCCAGAATCCATCACCACGGTCGGGGTGTCAGTGGAAGAAGGCTCGCCAGTACAGTGAATGTGCAGCCGATGACCGCCCACGTCCACCAATTCGCCGGGAGGGGCGTACGTACGCAGATCACGCGCCTCACCGATAGATTGATAAGCCATCCCAACAACGGCCATCACCAAGCACGCTCCCAGGAACCCAAGCAGGACAACAAGAGGGCATCCCAGACAGCTAAACCCCAGGAGGAGCAGTCCCCGGCGGCAACTAGTTTGGTTTTTCGCGTTTGGCTTTTCACTCACTGAACGATCAGCCTAAAATGATCCGCCCGTCCAATGCACGACATCCATCCCCCTCGTAAAAGACGCGCAGGGGGTTAATGTCCAGCTCTTGAATCTGGGGAAAATCGCACAACAGTTGCCCCAGCCGCAGAATCGCCTCGACCACCGCCTCGATATCGAATCGTTTTTCTCCCCGCGCGCCCATCAGGATCGGTGCCCCTCGCAACTCTTCGACCATCGACAACGCCTCGCGCCGCGAGATAGGCGCTACCCGCACTGAAACCTCTTCGAATATCTCGACAAATATCCCGCCCAGCCCAACCAACACGACCGGCCCGAACTGCTCGTCTTGGCGGCCGCCCAAGATCAACTCGCGCCCACCAATCGCCATCGGCTGAACCAACACACCGTCGATCCTGACATCGGGATAGGCGCGGCGGATGCGCTCGATCATGTCCTCGAACGCCTCGATCACCGCCGGGCCGTTGCGCAGATTGAGCTGCACGCCGCCCACGTCCGACTTGTGAGAGATATGCTCCGAGATTACCTTCATCGCCACCGGATAGCCAATGTTCTCGGCCGCCGCCTGGGCCTCCTCGGCAGTGTTCGCCTGGAGGCTGCGAGCGATGGGAATGCCGTAATGTTCCAAAACTTTGACCGCTTCGTGCAGCAACAGGTCACGCTCTTCTGCAATCCCCGCCTGGATCAATCGTTCCACCGGCTCTTTTTCCACCGCAAAGACCGGTATCTCTTCCTCCGTCTGGACCTCGGCTACCTCCTGCGCGTGTTTGTAGCTCATTTCCAAAGCCCGAAAAGTCTCAACGATCTGGGTAAAGATCGGAAAATCGTACATCTTGCGCAATTGGCTGCTTTCCTCAGCCTCGGTTGAGACGTACAATGCTATCGGTTTGTCGTACTGACGACACAACTCGCCCAAGCGTCCTACCAATTCCCGTGTCTCGTCACGTTCAGATTGGGTCAGCGAAGTAAGGAGAAATACCACACCGTCCACGTTCTCCTGGCGCAGCGTTTGATCCACGATCTCGTAATAGACGTCCAGATCGAATAGATCGCCCAGGTCAAGCGGATTGGTCAGCTTGATGACCGAGGCTCGGAACTGTTTTTCGATCTCGCGGATGAACGGCTCTGGAAACTCGGCCAGGTCAAAGCCCGAGACCTCGCAAGCATCAGCGGCGACAATGGCGTGACCACCAGAACGGGAGATAATGGCCAGATTGCAGCCACGCATTGGAGGCAGCCGCAACGTCTTCATATAGTTGGATAGCATTGTGGCATCGTGGAGCCGGGTGATGCCGCATTGGTGAAACGCCGCGTCCACCACCCGGTCGTCGCTCGACAACGAAGCGGTATGGGAAGCGGCGATGTTTTTGCCCAACTGCCCAATGTTCGATTTGAAAACGAGGATCGGTTTAGGCGACCGCCGGGCGATCTCCATCAATTGGCGTCCGTCGCGGATGCTCTCCAGGTACATAAAGATGATCTTTGTTCCCTCGTCCTCGATCATGTATTCCAACAATTCCTCAGCCGAGATATTGAGCATGTTCCCCGCCGAGACAAACTTGTTCAAGCCGATTCCCTCGTTCGCCATATGGTTCATCACGCTCAACCCCACGCCGCCGCTTTGAGTAATTATGGAAACATCACCTTTAGAAATGAACGGCTTGAGGCGGGGAAAAGGGACACTCAACCCACTCTCCATACTGATGACGCCGATGCAGTTCGGGCCAACAAACCGAATGCCATACTTGGCAGCCATTTCGGCCACCTCATTTTCAATCTGACGCCCCTCATCACTATACTCACGAAAACCTGCCGTCTCGATAACGGCCCAACGGATGCCCTTCTGACCGCATTCCTCTAGCACCGACGGAACCGCTTTCGCCGGAACCAAAATGATGGCCAAATCCACGTGATCGGGAATGTCGAGCACCGACTTGTAGATTCGGCGTGTGGCAAAAATGCCGCCCCTTGGGCCAACGGCATAGACGATTCCATCAAACCCAAAGTCGATCATGTTCAACACAATGTTTCGCCCCAGATTGTCGGGATTTGGCGAAACACCGACTACGGCCACGCTGTTGGGATAAAAAATCTCACGCATTACTTGCTCCTTAAATTGTTTTTGTACCCTACCGGCTCATTATAGCTCATTTGGTCAAGAATTCCAATGGAACTTTTTTCAAGCCAACATCGTCATAAGATTGCCAAGACTAGTGCAGTTGGGCGTAAATATCCCCACCGTGAACACGTTCACGCGTAATACAAACTTTAACGCCCAACTGCTAAAGTGTTTCGCGGCAGATCAGTATCATAATAGGTGCTTTGCGTTGATAGTCGGCAATTCTGAACTGTAGGTTTGTTTGCGCCGCGAAACACTAGATACTTGCGCAGAGATTCGTGGATAAAATGGCCAAGATGCAAGAACATCTCGCAAAAAAGATATTTTAGAATAGTAACACGTTGTTACGAGGCTGTGACACATCTGACATACATTCGTAACACAAATTTGGTATATTGGGGACAAGTCAGTTCGAAAGGAGGTATGAATAAGCGTCAAATGGTTCCAAGGGGGTGCTGCCGGTTATTGCATTAGGACTGAGCACTCTGACATT
Source organism: Chloroflexota bacterium (assembly GCA_024232355.1). Next base: position 9,232 of record JAAEPW010001128.1, read on the forward strand.
CGTCATCGTGTTGGTCTTGCCAAGCTAGACGAATGCACATCACGTTTCACACAGAACAAGGGCGGGGTTGTCGGAAATAAACACATTTAGCGTATGGAGGTATACCATGTTTCAAAAATTTCGTTTCCTAACAACCATTGTGGTCAACATCAGTTTTGTCTTTGTTTTTTTGATGACGAGCGTCGCTCACGCGCAGGGGCCCTGGCCGCCCGAGCCCCACGACACCGATCCATTCTGGCACGTTGCATACTGGAACAACATGACGCTTTCCGGCGAGCCGGTCGTACAAACTACCGAGACCGACCTCGATCACGACTGGGGCACAGGTTCGCCACACACCAGCATCAATGCCGACCATTTCTCAGCACGATGGAAGCATTATATCGACGTGGAAACAGGCACCTATCGCTTTACTGCCACCAGCGACGACGGTATCCGCGTCTATGTAAACAACAACCTAATCATTGACCAATGGCATAACCATGCCACACAAACATACACGGCTGATGTCAGTCTGGCGGATGGTCATCACCTGGTCACCGTCGAATACTATGAGAATGCAGAAAGTGCCGTAGCCAAGCTCACATGGGCGCCCGCCCCCACCACGTTCAACGGTTGGCGCGGCGAGTACTTTGACAATCGCGACCTCAGTGGCTCGCCCGTCTTGATACGCGACGATGCAGGATCAACCGGTATCGATTTTAACTGGGCGTATGGTTCGCCGGCATCGAGCATTCCGAGCGACGGCTTTTCTGTTCGTTGGACGCGCACCGTCAACTTTGCAGCCGGTTCGTACCGCTTTACGACCACCAGCGACGATGGCGTGCGCCTGTGGGTAAACGGTCACTTGCTCATCGACAAGTGGCTCGACCAACCGTTCACATCCTACTCGGACACAATTTTCGTGTCAGGCGACGTACCGATCAAGATGGAGTATTACGAGAACGGCGGCGCAGCAGCAGCACGACTCACTTGGACGTCAGACGATGACTCTCCCTCAGCACCGACAGGCACGGTCATTGTTGGCGACGACGATTCAGGCTTTGTTAGAGGCGGTCTGGCAAGCGGTTGGCGCACAGTTGCCGAAGGCCACGACGGACGCCTGCTATGGACCCGAAACAACAACTGGCGGCGACCCAACTACAATTGGGCACGTTGGTACCCCAGTCTCGCACCGGGACGCTACGAGGTCTTTGTCTACATTCCCGAACGTTACACCACCACATCGAATGCACGCTACTGGGTATCCCATCGCGACGGTTATACACTGCGCCAGGTGAATCAATCGGCGAATGGCAGTCGTTGGGTATCACTCGGCACCTACTGGTTCCGTGGCAACAACAACGACTATGCATCGCTTGCCGATGTCACGTACGAACCATACGTATCCCGTCTGATCGCTTTTGACGCGGTCAAGTGGGAACCACGCTAGTTTTCTGTGAACGGGTGCTCGGTGCTGACTGCACATAATATGCGCTGCCCCATCAGTACCGAGCACTCGTAAAAAACTGACAGCATTCTGCCACAAGAGAGAGAAACAACTCAGATTGTCTCAATAGCGCCCAAAACCCCTTTAGCGTTCTTCATTTTGCGAGAAACAGCAGGAGCGGGGTTTTGAGCCTTTCTCAAAAGGCTGTTTCTTGGCAGCTGCGCTCATAAAAACGTCAAATCGCTACAGCGGCTTTTCATTTTTCCCTATTTGATATACAATATTCCTCGTGCAACGAGACCACCTACACTGGTTACGTCCGGCAAGACTGAAAACCGTGGCCCTCGCCATCAGGTTGGCAATAAGCCTCGTCGGATACTGGTTGCTTTTCGCACACTTTACGTCTATCCTATCAATCCCATTTGGGCCATCGAACGAATTATTCCACGCCTTTTGCCACTTTTCTCCGGCGAACACGAGGCGGCAAGCAGTGACGTTTTTTTGACGAAACCGTTCTATAGTAACCATTCCCTTTGAGGAGGTGTTGCCAAGACAAACAAATAGATCTCAGTATTTTCACACGATTCATTCAATACGCATCACCACACATCACTTTAAGGAGGTATTTTTATGCGACCCGTATACGCTGTCTCAGGCGGAGTCAGCAAGTTCGCCAAAGCCAGACCAGACAAGGTCTTTCCAGGCTTGGTCAAAGAAGCCTATGATTATACCTTGGCCGATCTCGGGATTGATCATCCCAAATTCTTTGAACTGGTGGACGGCACAGTATGCTCTTACTTTTCCGACCATTTTACCCGCCAGTTGATGGCCGGAATCATGGTCCAGGATTATTTGGGGATGTGCCCCAAACCATCCCACCGGGTAGAAGGCGGCGGAGCTACCGGCGGCATCTGCTTTCAGGAGGGATGGAAGTCCGTCGCTTCCGGCTATATGGACGTCTGCCTGTGCTATGGCTTTGAGCAGATGAGCCACGTCGAGACCTGGAAAGGGAACGAGTTCATCGCCCTGGCCTCCGACATCTCGTTCGATTACCCCGTCGGCGGCTTTTACTCCGGTTACTATGCTATGATGGTCACCCGGCACATGGCCGAGTTTGAAACCACGGTAGAACAACTGGCTCACGTCTCGGTCAAGAACCACATCAACGCCTATCACAACCCATATGCTCAAAAGCGCATGAGACTGACCGTCGATGACGTCCGCACAGCGCCAATGGTGGCTTGGCCCCTCACCCGGCACGACATCTGCGTGATGAGCGACGGAGCCGCTGCGGTTGTCCTTTGCTCGGAAGAAGGGCTGGCCGAGTTGGAAAAGGCCGCCGGGCGATCCCTACCCCGCGTACTCGTCTCTGGCATCGGGCGCGGCACCGACGCGATGCGTATGGCCGACCGTCCCCACCAATCCTACGACGACTTTTACAAGTACAACGCCCTGCCCAACGAGATGGATGAAGACTCTCGCGCCCACTACCGGGGTTTGTGGGACCATGGATTCCGCTACCCTGGCATCCACTCCTTCCGCGCCGGGCGGATGGGCAGCCGAGAGGCATACAAGAACGCCGGCATCACCGATCCGCTCAACGAGATCGATTTTGTCGAGTTGCACGATGCGTACACATCGTCAGAAATCCAGACCTACGAAGATATGGGACTGTGCCGATACGGCGAGGGTGGCTCCTTTGCCGCCAGTGGCAAGGCGTTTATGCCCGGCCTAGACTATGGACTCGACCTATCCGACGAGTCCGTCTGCCCCGTCAATCCATCGGGCGGCCTCATCGCCTGCGGTCACCCCGTCGGCGCGACCGGGCTGATGCAGGCGGTCTTTGCGATCTGGCAATTGCAGGGCACCATCGAGCACCACTTTGGCGATCCGGCGCTACAGGTACCCGACGCCAAACGGGGTGCGATCCACTCTCACGCAGGCACCGGCACCTATGTCACCGTCAGCATCTTGGAGCGGGAGGAATAAAATGTCTAACGAAAAATTCCCCAAGCGAATCGAAGAGAACCTGGAAGGAGGGACTACCGTCTACAACATCCCCTTCCCCAAGGGCGACGATCTTTCGTCACTAAAGGACATGTCGCCCATCGTGATCAATTTCCCCTACTATGTCGAGTACAACTATTCCTATGGTCTGGACTCGCCTTTCTTTGCCGCACTGACCAACAAGCGCTTTATCGTTTGCCGCGAGCCCGAGACCGGCTACACGTATGCGACACCACGCGGTCACGACATGTACTCGGGCAAAGAAACCGAGTGGGTAGAGATCGAGCCAGAAGGGGAAATCCACGCCTTTACCGTCTGCCACTTTGGATCGGAGGCATTCCTCCCCGAGTGCCCGTTTATCCTGATCCAGGTCAAATTTGAAGCGTGTGATACGCTCTTTATGGGACGGTTGATCGGTGTTGACCCGAACAAAGCCAACATTCAATGGATTGGCCAAAAAGTGCGCGGGCGGTTTCTGCGCAACTCTAAACTCAAGCCCACAGATATTTACTTTAACCTAGCAGAGTGATAGATTCACCAGTACCCTCCCACAAGGCTGCGACCTGTGGGAGGGTACTCGAAGGTTCAACCGAGGAAACTATGCCACCAAATTCTCCCCACAGTTCACAATTCCCCACCCTCCTCGTCCACGGCGGAGCCTACAACATCCCCACCGAGAGCCATCAAGCCCACATCGATGGTTGTCGCAATGCAGCAGAGGCCGGACTAGCCGAGTGCACCACCGACGAGGGCGGGCTGATCGTACTCGACCATACAGGCCACATCGGCGTCGCCCACAACACTGCCTACATCGCTCACGCCTATGTCACCGCTGGTGGCGAAATCACCACAGGTATAGAACATCCCAAAGACAAATAACAAGCACATTCAAACCCTGACGCGAGACTCGAGGTAAAACAACTTGGCCGTACGACATCCAAAAAGGAGTGACTATGGATTTCGAACCGACTGAAGAACACCGCATGATCCGCCGCATGGTGCGGGAGTTTGCCGAAAAAGAGATCGCACCCCGTGCCGAAGAAATAGACGAAACCGACCAATTCCCGGACGATCTCTTGCGCCGGATGGGTAAACTGGGTATCATTGGTCTGCCCTTTCCAGAAAAATACGGCGGTTCTGGCTTTAATTACACTAGCCTCGTCATCGCATTGGAAGAAGTCGCCCGCGTCTCTGGATCTATGGCCATTACCCTGGACGCTCAAACCTCCCTCTACTGCGAGCCAGTTTATCTCTTTGGCAGCGAGGAACAAAAACTCAAATACTTGGCTCCGGCGGCGCGTGGCGAAAAAATCGGATGCTTTGGCCTGACCGAGCCGCAAGCTGGCTCTGATGCTGGAGCTACCCGCACCAATGCCATCCTCGACGAGACTGCAAACGAGTGGATCATCAATGGCCAGAAAAATTTTATCACCAACGGCTCCGTCGCCGACTTTGCCGTCGTCACCGCCAAAACCGATCCAGACAAGGGTGTACGTGGTATCAGTGCTTTTATCATTGAACGGGGCACGCCAGGCTTTATGTTGGGACGGGATGAGAAAAAGATGGGCCTGAAAGGCTCTGTTACCTCGGAACTCTTTTTCGAAAATTGTCGCATTCCGGCAGAAAATCTACTAGGCAAGGAAAACGAGGGCTTTAAACAGTTCATGACCACACTGGACGCTGGGCGGGTCGCCATCTCGGCAATGGCAGTCGGGCTAGCGCAAGGCGCGTTCGATAAAGCGCTGGTCTACGCCAAGGAACGGGAACAGTTCAACCAACCCATCGCCAATTTCCAGGCCATCCAATGGATGATCGCCGAAATGGCAACAGAGATCGATGCCGCCCGCCTGATGGTGAACCGCGCTGCCTGGCTCCGGGAGAACGACCGGACGTTCACCACAGAGGCGGCGATGGCCAAGCTTTTTGCCACTGAGGTGTCGGAACGCGTCTGTCACAAGGCGATTCAAATTCACGGCGGCTACGGCTATGTACGCGAGTACGAGGTCGAGCGCATGTACCGTGATCAGCGCTTGTGCTCTATCGGTGAAGGAACCAACCAGATCCAACGACTGGTCATCGCGCGGCAGATATTGGGACAGTGAAAGCATCCATCCAAAAGCCAACGGAAACCCGACATCATCTTGCGGTCTATTGAATGATCTCTGCTCCCTTTGACATCCACGCATACTGTTCAACATTGTATCCAGTTTGTTTCATATCCAACACTCGGCACTGTTGCTCCACTAGCAGAAATATGGTAAAATCCTTTGCGTTGATAAAGGAGGATATTTATGGTCAAGAACACAAACAGGACTATAGAGTACGCTAACATCTTGCGTCAGGCAGACATTTTCTACGATCTAACGGGACCTCAACTGGAGATGGTCGCCGTGCTCTGCTCAGAGATTACACCCAAGAACGGAGAAATCATCTTTGAGGAAAACAGCACTAGCGACGAGTTGTACGTCATTGCCAGTGGTGCAGTGGAAATTCTGGTCAATCCAGCTCTTGTACAATCCACACCCACCGGACAATCACCCGTCCCAGTGGTCATTGCCACAATCAGACGCGGGCAAACCTTTGGCGAGGTTGCATTGGTGGACCAAGGATTGCGCTCAGCGTCTGCCCGCTGCGCAGCAAAAAAAACTCGCCTCTTGATTATTCCCAGCAGCCAATTAATCGATCTGTGCGACGCAGATTCTAATCTAGGCTACCGTTTGATGCGCAACATAGCAGCTGACCTAGCATTCAAAATCCGTGGTACTGACCTGGCGATTCGTGAACAATTGCTTTGGGGACCCACAGTCAAAGTAACAAGATAGCGTGATTTGACATTTCGTCCTCATCCGCTATAATGCAGGCAAGCGGGTGTAGTTCAGTGGTAGAACGTCAGCTTCCCAAGCTGAATGTCTCGAGTTCGAATCTCGACACCCGCTCTGGCCCCTGTGAAAACAGGGGCTTGAAAACGCACCTTCTACACCAGAAGGTGCGTACATACTATAGTCAATCAGTACGGTGGAAATGGGCAAAAAGGCCGTCAACCTGACCAGAGGTTGGTGGCTCTTCTTTTTATTCTTTAGGCGGTCCTAGCCTCCGAAGCTCCAGCAATTCCTCAACGCTATCCTTGTAGATGCGAAGGTGACTGTTTTTTGCAACCGTGTTAGTGTCATCTGATTTTCGCCACTCCTGACGTACACTTGCCATTTACCCATATCTGGAGTTTTTCCGATGCGTTTCGCCCAGTATATGGGAGTGGAGCTTCTTGGCTAGGAAGGTGGTGAAAATCCCGTGACACTAACAATATGTATCTTCCAAATCTGCCATACCAACGCTATGATCAGACTGACCTGGATTACTCGCTGTATCGTCATTTTTTCCTCCCCGATGCTTTCGATTGACCTTGCTTCATTTTCTCTCTCCTGTCAATTATCCGCATCGGGCAGGGTCACTGCCCGTCAGTGCGACTGCGGAACTCGCGGAAGAATCGTTCCAGCAGGTTGATTAGCGAGTTGTACGGTAATTAGCGTACCCTCTCCTGGGGCAGTGTGGATCTGAAAATCACCGCCCAACCGGGTGGCCCGCTCTTGCATTCCAACCAGTCCAAAGTGACTGTCTCGAGTGAAAAAATCTGGTTGTTGGGGAAGGGTAAACCCAACACCGTCGTCGGATATGGAAAGGATCAGTTTTTCCAAATCACATTGGATGCGGACTACAATGTTCCGGGCCTGAGCATGCTGAAGGATATTATTCAGTGCCTCTTGGGCGATGCGATAAACGGCCAATTCTACCTCCGGGGCACATCGATGTACCGAGTCTCGCTTCTCCAATCGGACCCGGGCACTAGTCCGCTCGGCAGTTTGCTGCACCAGCATCTCCAATGCAGGAAGAAAGCCCAAGTCGTCCAGGTAAATGGGCCGTAGTGCACCGATGATGCGACGAAGCTTTGCCACGGTCTCCAATTCAGCGCGACGGGTTTCCTCTAGCAACGCTTGCACACGCTCCAATTCTCCACGCTCCACGAGTCGTTGGGTCATTTCTGCCCGATGCCCCAGAGCGATCAGGTCTTGCACCGGTCCATCGTGGAGTTCACGGGCTAGCCGGGTGCGCTCTGTTTCCTGTCCTTGCGTGACTGCGCCCAGATAGTCACGCATTCCTGTCTCGTAGCTGCGGATGCGCTTTACCATCTCTGCTAGTGCTTGATGCAAGTCTTGCACTTCCTGCACCCCGCCCACAGACTTGGAAATAGCGGAGAAATCTCCCCACGAGACCTGGCTCGCCGCTCCGGCCAGTTCTTGCAAAGGGCGGACGATGGTTCGCCAACCAAAGGTCAGGATCAACAAAGAAAGAATGCCTGCACCAACGGCGACGATGGGGGCTAGGCTGGACAAACGCAGGATGGGGCCGATCAATTCTTCCACCGGCTCCTGAACCAGCACCACCCAATCGGTTCCTTGGACAGGAGCAAAGGTGACCAACGCCGGTTCTTCTTCCCCATTTGTCACAATGACTGACCCTCCCGAATCTGGAATAGGGTGCTGCCGGAGCACTTCCGCCACGCCAAGATCGTTTCTCAAATCAGCCCCTATTTGCTGTGGGGCGGGATGGGTCAATGCCTGTCCTTCCCCGTTTACGATGATCAGCATAGCGATCTCGGGTTGGGCACCAATGAGCGGCTGCAACCAAGCTGACATCCCACTCCCATCCACTCCGATCATGCCGTGCCCCAGGCCATCCTCTACCATTCGGGCCGTCATCTGGACTAAGGCCAAGTCCCGCTCTGCCACGAAATCGCGCATCGTTCGTTGATGCGTATAGACGCCAGTAAAGGCCAGGGCAATAATAACAAATGTGATAGGCAGCACCGCCCATAGCAAGAGTTGAGCGTGCAAGCTGCGAATCCAGCGACGCATGCTGAACCTCCTCAGGAACGAGCGCAAAGGGCCATCCTTACTCAATCACGATCCAACCACGTCGCAGGGCCTCGGTGACCGCCTCGGTACGGCTGTTCACCTCCAGCTTGCCATAGATACTGGCCAGGTGGCCTTGGACGGTGCGGTGGCTAATGCCCAAATCATGCCCGATGGCCCGGTTGGTCAATCCTCGCGTGGCTAGGCGCAGGACATCCAGTTCCCGACCGGTGAGGGTTTCCACTTGACCAGCAGCGCTCTCAGGGCGGCCACTGATTGCCTGTCGTACTACTTTGCTGGTGATTTCGGGGCTGAGAGCAGATTCTCCCCGGTGAACGGTATGCACAGCACGCACCAGTTCATCGCTGCTGGCAGTTTTAAGCACATAGCCATCGGCCCCGGCCTGAAGCAGGGCAAAGACGTATGGGGCATCGTCGTATGCGGAGAGAATCAAGATTCGCACCTGGGGGAAACGTTTCTTGATCTGTCTTGTTGCCTCTACACCTGTCACCTCGGGCATGCGGATGTCGAGTACTGCTACGTCGGGCTGATGTTCCTCAACCAAGCGCAGCGCCTCCGCGCCATCATCCGCCTCGGCGATTACGGCAATGTTGCCAGACTCTTCCAGGAATTCGCGAATACCCTTGCGCACGACGGCGTGGTCGTCAGCCAGCAGCACCTGGATTTTATCACCCATCACTCATTCTCCTAACCGAACACCTTGTTAGACTTTTCCAATCAAGTCCTCCCAAAATTCGAAGCGGAAAAGCTCAAGGAATTCCGTCATAATATACCTTTTCAAGGTGTCGTTGGCACTGGTTCAGTTGGGTGGGATTTTTAGAGAATAGCAAGGCTCTACGAGGTATGGAAACCTCGTCTACATCGTAATCCCATTCAACTGAACCAGTACCGTGTCGTTGACTGCATCACAAAATCCGTTTGGGAGGTTTATTTATCTGGAATTCCCTTATGCGGATTCCACCTGCCCGTCGCGAAGGCGTATCGTGCGTTTGGCAGATTCAGCCGTCTCCAGGCTGTGGGTTACCATAATGATTGTCTGACCACCGCGGTTCAGTTCTGCCAACAAGTGTAGCACACGAGCACCGGTCGCGCTATCTAGATTGCCGGTGGGCTCATCGAGTAACAACAGTGGAGGCCGGTTGACCAGTGCCCGAGCCACGGCTACTCGTGCCTGTTCACCACCGGAAAGCTGCGATGGTAACCGGTTCGCTTTTTCACCCAAGCCAACTTGTTCAAGCATATCCTGTGCCAAGCGTTGTTTTTCCTGCCGTGATTGCCGAGCTACGACCAATGGCAGTAATACGTTCTCTGCCGCAGTGAGGTAAGGGAGCAGGTGATATTGTTGAAAGACAAAACCTACGTATTCGTGCCGAAAGTCTGCTTGACGTTCTATCGGCAAGCGGTAAGGTTCGATGCCATCCACGGTCACCTTGCCCGACGTGGGAGGATTCATGCAACCCAGAACGGTCAACAGCGTGCTTTTGCCCGACCCGGAGGGGCCCATCAGTGCAACAAAATCCTCTTCGGCTATGCTCAGGTCTATCCCTCGCAAGGCTTTTACCGGCAATTTATCCGTGTTATACACCTTGGACACATCATCGAGTTCGATCATGGCAATCGCGTCGTTCGTATCAGCAGTCAAAAGGAGCCTCCATGTCATAATGCCACTATAGCGAGCGCAGCGCCGTAGTTGGGTCGAGACGGGATGCGCGGATGGCAGGATAGAGGCTGGAAAGCAAACCTACGGCCATCGCGATGCTGGTGGCTCCGAGAGCTAATAGTGGGTTCCATCGAACCGGAGCGCTGACCTGTGCTACTCCGGGAGCGAGCAATGTGGCTGTTCCCATCCCGATCAACCACCCCAGAGCACCTCCTGTCAGGCTGACCAGCGCGGCTTCGATCAGAATCACGCACACGATATGTATACGTCGAAACCCAACTGCGCGAAAGACGCCGATCTCTTGCTTTCGCTCGGTCACTGATCCCAACATTGTGGTCAACACGACCAGTCCGCCGATGACCAACACGACACCGGACAGCATCCAGGCAAATCGGGTGATCTGTCCCACCGTTTCCATACGCAAGGTGACTGCCTGACGCAGTGCTGTTACCCGGGCCTGGGGTAATGCTTTTTGAATCTGACTCACCATGTCTTCGATTGGGCAGGCTGTACACAGTGCAGACACTTCGATCAGGCTGACAGCGTCAGGCAGATTGAGCGCCTGTTGGGCAGCTTGTAAATCAATGAACAGCATATCATCATCTTGTTGACCATTTTCGGCCAGTATTGCCGCGATTTCGAAATCGCGCCCGCCTATTTGCACCCGCGCCCCCTGAGAAAGACCTAGCAACGATGCCACGCGCGCGCCAATGATGGCTTGATCATCCGTCTGGGGCGCTTTGCCGATCAAGTGCCACCATTGCTTGAGCCGCAGTTCCTCGTCAAAGTTTACGCCAGCGGCAAGCACTTGTTGTCCATTGATCTCGACCGCACTCAACAGCTTGGGTGCAACAATGCTGAGGTTGCGAGAGTTGGGGATAGTAAAGACGAGTTCTACGTCCTGGTTGGTCAGTTCGGCCACATCGTAAGCTGTAGAAGAGACGGTCAATCCACCATATGAAAGGGAGAGGGAATTGGAATGAGGCACAATCAAGATATTTGCTCCAAACTCGTCGAGCTTGGTTGCAATGTCATCCTTCATCGTTTGAGTGATGGCTTGCAAAGCCACCACTGTGGTCACACCAATGGTCAACCCCAATACCAGCAAAAATATCTTGCTCTTGCGACGGCGAATATTATTCCAGGCAATGTCAACCAGTCCCATTAGTGCCTCCTGAGCAAACACATCTCTTACTCAAAGTAGTAGCTCCCGGAGAGGAAATCCTCCATCCGGATGACCAGTTCATCGCCCACAATAGCTCGATCAAGAGGCGCAGGATTACATCCGCCCTTTACTTCGTTGATCAATACAGAGGGGAAACGCATCCCGCAGTTATTGCACACCATCTCATCCCCATCCTGCCGATACCCTTTTCGTTCTCTGTAGCATACGTCACAGGCATCAAAGGCTGCTCGAACCACGCCATCACTGCTTTTGAGCACAAAATATTGGATCGAGACATCTTTTGCCTGATACGTGTAAAAGTGCGCATGACCATCATCAAAGGTAGCAAGAGGCAGTTTCACCGCACCATCATCTTGAGCAGCAAGACCGGCCGTGCTCGCATCTGTCGAGTTAACGATCGTTTGAGTCGTTTGAGCGTCCCCCCGTGACCATAACAAGGCAGCCATCACTACCAGGATCACGACGCACGCACCGACGGGTATATACATTGGAAAAGATCGTCGCTGTTGAGCAGGTTTGACAAACCTATCTCTTTTTTGCTTGCGCACATCCTGATAATTACGTTTATTTTTACTCATTCTTCTCCTTTCAAAAGTATTGATATTCAGGTTCACATCCCCAATTATAGCACCTTTGCAAAGCGAATTGGAGCGCAAAATGACGTATCCAAACCCCGCCATTTGGCGGGTAAAGATCAAGCATTTGGTGTGGATTTCGATCATATTATACTCGTTCTTGTCCCTGCTAACAAAAACTATCTTGTCGAGTCTCATAAAGCCGTATTACCCTGATTGACCAAATTCGTCAAACTCTTGGTCATCTAATTAGCACGGAAAAGCTGGCGGGTGTGACAAGAAGCCTATTATGTGCCCAAAGAACACTTTTCTCGCAATGCCGCAAAAGTCACTTGGGGACGCTCCGAGTAAATTTTAGCGATATAGCCAACAGTGTGGGTGATGCCAGGATCAGTACACAAATCTTGAAAAAGTTGACGTTTTACCATTTTTGATCGTTTTTCTGACA
>JAAEPW010001129.1 GCA_024232355.1 Chloroflexota bacterium
CAGCACGTGGCGGATGTACATGTCGCCAAAGCTCGTGATTTGCAGCAAGATGTGGATGATGACCAGGATCACGATCAAGGTGAGCAGCCGGGAGAGGTCGCTATCGCCGATGACGTGGTCCACGATCTCGCGGTGGAAGAGCGGCGGGAGCAGGTTCAGGCCGCTGCGCAGGGTCATCAGGACGCTGGTGACGAGTAGTGTTTTCCAGTATGGTCGCACGTAGTTGAAGAGTCGTTTCAGGATGTCCAATGGTTCACCTCCGGGTGGTTGTTGGGGTTGAGTATAACACGTAAGGCGTGAGAGGTGAAGCGTGAGGTGTGATGCGTGCGCGCTTGCCAACTTTTTGTAAAAGCGGTATAGTCTTGGTTGGGTTGTATGGGGCAAACTGCGAAAGTTGCAATGTCCAAGATTGAGAATGCTATCGCCAACAAAGGGATGAAGCAATAGTTGACACAAGAGGAAGCTATGACCAAGAATTTTGACGAACTTGTCCATCGTTTGAAAAACAAAAGCCCAGACGTTCGTGAAAATGCAACGGTTGCATTAGGCAAATTAGGTGACACTCGCGCCGTGGAGCCGCTCATTGCCATCTTGGAGGACGTCAAAGTCGCTTCCGTGGGCGCATCTGCAGCAGAGGCATTGGGGAAGCTAGGTGATCTCCGTGCCGTGGAGCCGCTTATTACTATCTTAAAAGACGAAAATTGGCAGATGCGGGCGGCGGCAGCGGAAGCATTGGAGCAATTAGGTGATTTTCTCGCTATGGAGCCGCTCATTGCCATCTTGGAGGACACAGACTGGCAGACACGGAAGGCAGCAGCAAAGGCGTTAAGGCAATTCAACGATCCTCGGTCTGTAGAACCGCTCATAGCTACTATGTCTGACGAATTCTGGGAGGTGCGTAGGACAGCAGCGGAGTCGCTGGATAGACTAGATTGGAAACCCAAAGTGAATCACACTGGCGCGGTTTACTGGATTGCAAAACAAAACTGGAATCAGTGTGTGAAACTGGGTACTCTAGCCGTGAAGCCTCTCATCGTTTTCTTGAGAGATAGAGATAATGACGTACGTAAGGCAGTGGCGAGAACACTAGGCCAGTTGGGTGACACTCGCGCCGTGGAGCCTCTCATTGCTGTCTTGCAGGATGTCAAAGTCGCTTCCGTGGGCGCATCTGCAGCAGAGGCATTGGGGGAGCTAGGTGATTCCCGCGCTGTGGAACCACTCATAATTACTATGTCTGACAAATTCTGGGAGGTACGCAGGGCAGCAGCAGAGTCACTGGATAGGCTAGGTTGGAAACCCAAAGTGAATCACACTGGTGCGGTTTACTGGATTGCAAAACAAAACTGGAATCAGTGCGTGAGACTGGGTACTCTAGCCGTGAAGCCTCTCATCACTACCTTGACAGACGAGAGCAAGCGAGTGCGAATGATGTCGGCAGAGATTCTGGGGGAACTAGGCGACGCCCGCGCTGTGGAACCACTCACTATTGCTTTGGGGGATAGAAGCTGGCAAATGCGAGGATCGGCAGCTTTATCATTGGCAAAATTGGGGGATAGCCGCGCTGTGGAATCACTTATTTCAGTACTGACAAGCAGAGACGGTGATATGTGCGGAGTTGTAGTGACAGCATTGGGGAAATCAGATGACACCCGTGCTGTGGAAGCACTCATTACTGCTTTGGGGGATAGAAGCTGGCAAATGCGAGGATCGGCAGCTTTGTCATTGGGAGAATTAGGAGATAGCCGCGCTGTGGAGCCACTCTTTTCCACTTTGTTAGACAAAGATGAGTGCCCGATTGTACATAATGCAGTTGCTAGGGCTTTGAATAGATTGGGACAGAGTACAAGAGCATTCGTTAATCTAGTAAAGAAGACACCGGTTATTTTGGTTGTAGACGATCACGAGCCCCTTCTAAAAGCCATCCAAGGCATTTTGGAGGAAGAAGGTTACATTGTCTTCACCGCCTCCGATGGAACACGAGCGTTAGAGATGTTGGGAAAAATCTCTCCCTGCCTGATTGTAACAGACATTATGATGCCCCGAATGGACGGCTACGAGTTGTTCAACCGGTTAAGAAGGTGGGGTGTAACTGTGACCATCCCAGTAATATTTCTTACAGCGAAGGCAGAGAGAGAGGACATATTGATGGGAAAGGGAATGGGAGCAGAGGATTATCTCACCAAGCCCTTTGATCCTCAAGAACTAGTTGTTGCTGTCGCATCAAGATTGCAACGCGCAAGAGACATAGATGGATACAGGCAAGATGCAAAAGAAACAAAAGATACACAAGATACAGAGTTTCTCGTCAATGAGATCAAGTTGCTGCGCAAGCACCAGGAGGTGTTAGAGTATCAGTTAGCAGAGTACCGGAGGAAAATCCGTGCTAGTTCTGACGATCAATTTCCTCTGACAGAGCTAAGTCGTTTGACCGATGGTATCATTCACGATATGCGCAGCGGGTTGGGTGTTATTCGCCACACTGTAGGGTTTCTGGAAGGCGACCTGGCTGATACGACACATGGGTCGGACCTGGTCAAAATCTCTCGCAGTCTGGACTTCTGTGAACTGGCGTTACGTGACCTTGGGGCATTAGGTGGTCACGCTATCTTTCAACCCAAATGGGTCAATATTGAAGCCGTCGCGCATGAAGTGATGTTCATTCTAGAGCACAAGCTAGTTGAGGTTGAGCCAGTAATAAACACCGCACCCGATACGCCGCAGATTTTGGCTGATGAGGGTCAGGTGAAGCAAGTCTTTATGAACTTGATTAAGAACGCTGGTGAAGCTATGCCAGACGGCGGCACACTCAAAATCCGCACCCAACGTGAAGGACAAATGCTTCGCATTGAAGTCAGCGATACGGGATGCGGCATACCACCCGAAAATCAGAACCAAATCTTCCAAGAGTTCTTTACCACAAAAAAACAAGGCTATGGGTTGGGATTGTACATCGTCAACACAATCATCAATCGCCACGGGGGCACTATCGAGGTGGAAAGCAAAGTAGGGGAGGGAACGACATTTACTTTGCATCTGCCGATTGAGCCGGAATAGGAGAAAACCATGCCTCGACCACGAATACTGATCGTCGAAGACGACGCCGAATGGCAAGAAATCTATCATCGTTGCTTGCGCGGCACAGATTATCAAGTCACACCTGTCCGAAAGATCAAAACCGCCCTGACCCTGCTACAAGACCAACCCTTCGACGTCGTCATCACCGACCTGAAAATGCTGGGCGGCGCGGAGGAATTCTCCGGTTTCGGCGTGCTGGAACAGGCCAAGGCGATCAACCCCGACGTGCAGGTCATCGTCGTCACCGGCTATGGCAGCGCAAGCCACGCCCTGCGCGCGATAGGCAGCGGCGCCTACGACTATATCACCAAGGACCGCGACCTGCGCAAAAAACTGGCCCTCACCGTGCAAGGCGCGTTGGAAGCGCGCTCGCTCAAGCAAGAATTACTGGACGCAGAGCCGCAGGACGACGTCGAGCCGGAAGCGGACCGCATCATCGGCAACAGCGCCAGTATGCAAAAGCTGTTCGAGCAGATCACCCAGGCGGCGGAGAGTTACGTCAACGTCCTGATCCGGGGCGAAGGGGGAACCGGCAAGCGGCTCGTTGCGCAGACGATCCACCGCCGGAGCCGCCGCAAGGGCGGCCCTTTCCTGGTCGTGGACTGCGGGCGGCTGTCCGAGTCGGTGGTGGAAGCCGAGTTGTTCGGTCACGAGGCTGGCACGCTGCACAGCGCCAGCGAAGCGCGCCCCGGCAAATTCGAGCGCGCCAAGGATGGCACGGTCTTTTTGGACGGGATTGGCGATATGGACGTGCGGCTCCAGCCGCGCTTGCTGGGCGCGATTTGTGACCGCACCATCACGCGGGTGGGCGGCCAAGAACCAGTCCCAATGAGCGCGCGCATCATTGCCTCCACGGACAAGGACTTGGACGCGATGATCTCGGCCGGGCAGTTCCCGCGCCAACTGTTCGACGCCCTGAACGAATTCGCCATCCCCACCCCACCACTGCGCAAGCGCAAGGACGGCGACGACGTCCCCGCGCTGGCGGCAATGTTTCTGCTGCGCTATGGTGAGGGCCGCCGGGTCAGCTTTTCGGACGAGGCGGTGGAACTGTTGCACCGCTACGATTATCCGGGCAACGTGCGCGAGTTAGCCAGCGTCGTCAAGCATGCCCTGGCGGTAGCCGGTGGCGACGTCATTCTGCCCGAACACTTGCGCCCCGAAATTCGCACCCACAAACCATCCAGGTCAGGCAAACCCAAACCGGAAGAACCCAAAGACCCCGCCGCCATCCTGCGCATCTGTCCGCTCAACCTGGCGGCGTGCAGCAAAAGGCAAGAGATCGTGCGCCTCTATTCGCCCCGCCGCGTTTTCGTCAACGTGCCTTATCGCGAGTACGACGAGTACGAGGCAGTCATCCGGCGCACGCTGGAAAACTATGGACTGACGCCGGTGTTGTCCAAAGATTACCTGGAGCCGGGGTCGCTGCTGTGTAATATTTGCAAGCTGATCCAGACGTGCAAGTACGGCGTGACCGACGTCTCGGCGGCCCAGGTCGGGTCGAACGTGCTCTACGAACTGGGGATGATGCACGCCATTGGAGTTCACTGCGCGATTCTCAGGGATAGTCGGGCCAGCCGGGCCAGCGACATCCAGGGCTTGCTCTTCTTGGAATACACCAATGCCGCATCAATGGCCGAGCGGCTGTCGAGTTGGCTCCAGGGCCAGGTGAGCGAGGCCCGGCGTCCGGCATCAGTGGTGGAAACGCCCAAACAGGTAGAGCGGACAAAGTTGCGCCGGATTCTCGACACTCATTTCAACGTTGGTGAATTGCGCGACTTGTGTTTTGACCTGGATATAAAGTACGACAACTTGTCCGGCGATGGCAAGAAAGAAAAGGCCAGGGAATTGATCGAGTACTGTGAGCGCCACGGGCGCATCACCGAACTTGTCAAAACCTGCTACAATTTGCGTCCCAAAGCTGAATGGTAGAACCAAACCGCACACAATCCAATGCAGAAAGAACAATGCCGCGATATGTAGCCGTAATAGGCCCCGCTTCATACTGGCTTCATACTCCACTCGCTTGCCAACTTTGCACAAAAGCAGTATAGTCTACTATTGGTATCCACTTTGCCATTTTTGATCTTGGTACTTTGCTACAATGCAAGGTGTAGTGGAAGGGAGAAAAATGAATCAGGAAAAATTGAGGTTTCCTCGTATTTGTTCGCTGAACATACAAGGCTACCGTCCATTTCGAGATTTGACAACTCGCCTATCTGAACTAGAAGTCATCGTGGGAGCCAATGGAGCAGGCAAGTCCAGCCTTTTCGAGTTCCTGAGATTTCTGCGTGACGCGGTGCGCGAGGAGATTCCGCCGGAAATCGTGGCCGGGTCAGCAGGTCGACAGATATTTCACCGTCCCGGCCCCGAAAAATTTCAGTGGAACATTGAAATCGAGTTGTTACAACCCAAATATGATACATCACATGAACAATCCCCTGATCTATTTTTGCACACGGTCGAGTACCAAGGTGCGATACGCGGCCCTGTAGGGCATACACACGTTTCGTATGAACAGGTGCGCCCACCTCTAGCCAAACGCAACTCGTTCTTTATGGATGTTCGAGATGGGGAAGGACACGTCCAAGACCCTGATGGAGGACAATTAGCACGTCAGCAACTCTATCTCAAATCCAAGCGGTTGGCGCTCGGCGTCATAACCAACCCATCTCTGGCAACTCTGTACTACCTGCGCGAGTTCATCGCCCACTGGCGTTTTTACAGTGCTTTCGACGTCAACAATGCCAGAATTCGTGGACCGGTCCCCGTGGAACAAGAACCACTGCTGCGTGAAGATGCCGCTAACCTGAGCGCCGTGTTGTTCTATTTGATGACCGAGCATCCCCTGGTATTTGATGAACTGAAAACTCATCTGCGGTCGCTAGTGCCTGGCTTTCGCAATCTGACGGTCAAGGCACGCGGGGGACCGGGAGAAGTGATCGCCTTTTGGCAGGAACAAGGGGTAGACGATGAATTGAGCCTGGCCGACCTCTCGGATGGCATCTTGCGCCTGCTGTGCTGGATGGTCCTTTGCCTGACGCCAAACCCACCTACCCTCATCTGCATTGACGAACCAGACCAAGGCGTCCACCCGCGCACGCTGCCTGTCCTGGCCGGATTATTCGAGAAAGCCAGCACACGCACCCAGTTGTTGTTGGCTACACACGCATCCTATTTCCTGACTCGATTTGACATATCACGTGTGGCAGTGATGAAAAAGGTGGATGGCGAAAGCAAATATCTTAAACCAGGGGACTCGGAAACTTTGCAAGCCAATCTGACAGACTTTGGCATAGATGAACTCGAAGCTATGCACCGTAACGATGAGTTGGAGGTGCTGGCGTGAAAAAAGTGATCGTCTACGTCGAAGGTCCCAGCGACCGGTTGGCGATGCAGGAATTATTGGCCGACTTGTTGACGCAATTACAAACAGTGGGCATAGCGGTCGAGTTCATCCCTACCGAGGGGAAAAGAAGACTGATGCTCCAAACGCCGATCAAGGCAGCCAACATTTTGGGCTATGACCCTCATGCTGTGGTAATTGCCTTGCCCGACCTGTATCCTCCTAACTTTGTCCTCGACCACACCACCTTTGACGAACTGGCCCAGGCCTTGCAACAGGAATTCAAGTCGGCGTTGGCACGCAAAAGGCTGACGGATAGACAATTGCACGATCGGTTTCACGTTTTCTGTTTCAAGCACGACCTGGAGGCATTGGTCCTGGCTGCTGAGAGCCAATTGGCGTCTCGTTTAGGTGTACAGTCAGTAACACCCACGTGGGCCAAACCTGTAGAGAATCAAGATCACAACGTGCCTCCCAAGCGGATCGTAGAACAGATTTTTCAAGCACACGGAGACAAATATCGAGACACAATTGATGCACCATTGATTTTGGGAGCAGCCCGATATTCAGAGATCGCGGATGCTTGTCCACAGTGCTTTAAGCCTTTCGTAGACTACCTGGAATCTCTATTGGAGAAAGATACGACGTAACACAATCATCAGGGATAACACCGTCTGACAAGGAGAAAACAATGAAACTAGGACGAATCACGCTGGCAATCGCAGTGGCCGTAGGACTGCTGTCACTCACAATACTGATGTTGGATGGACAGAATCACACGGCACAGGCACAGAAACCAGACCCGCCGGAAGCAACTCGAGACACAGCGATGCAGACCGGCAACTCTACCTGGATCATCGAGCGCGTGGATGCCCCCAGGGATTGGACCAACATGACCGACCGCAGCCTGGCATTGGACAGTTCGGGCTACCCACACATTGCCTACGGGGAGGACAACCTGTACCACGCCTGGTACGACGG
>JAAEPW010001130.1 GCA_024232355.1 Chloroflexota bacterium
CGCCAGAGGGTTCATGGCGGTGACTGGAGTCAGCAATGTAAGGTATACCGCCTCTAAGTGGCGACGCCAGGGAGGTGCCATCAACACCAATCCTAAAGGTGAAAATGTCACCTTCCCTCGGTTCCCCAATCACCCCTGCCGCGGCGTACGCCTCCAGTATCCTCTTCACCTTTGTATCTGTTGGTTTCGATGTACAACGTACACGATTTCCTGCCCTTAGTGTACTCTATTTTAAGGAACACTGTTCCTTATTTTTAAGGTACACTGTACCTTAAAATAGGGTACAGTGTACACTTGGGGAGGTGAAAGTTCGTTGGGTTAAATGGTCCCAATGACCGAGAAAACGTAAACCTGGGGTCATTTGACGGTCTTTTCTCACGCCTTATTTTTTTAGTTGGTGGCGGGACGTTCACACGCCTCATTTGTGGTCGAACTTTTTCGCGCGCGCAAATAAGGTACACTGTACTCTAAATAAGGTACACTGTACCTTATTAAGGTACAGTGTACCTTATTTGCCGTAGTGATTCGAATCAGTGTACTCTATTTTAAGGCACAGTGTACCTTATTTCATCGTGCTGCGTTGGCTCAGAAGGCCAAAAAACGGCACAGCTTTGGCTTTTTTTATGGTTTGGGGTAATTTTGGTCGCTGTTGCCAATTTTTCCAAATGACATGAAGCAGTCCAACGTGCTGAATGGTGAGGGCGCCACCAAAAAAGCGCCAAAAATGCCTCCAATGACATGAAGCAGTCCAACGCGCTGAATGGTGACGGCGTGCTGTCACGCCGCCGTGTTTCCACTGCACCGTGCTGTCCCGGGCAACCGGCACTGCCTGGGTATGCAGCGCCACCACACGGGTACAGTAGCTGGCGCTACCATTTTTTGCTTGTGTTCTGTTGTTGGGAGCGCATCAATTTGGGTTGCATTTGGGCGACCGGCGCTGCCCGAGTAGCCAGCGCTACCATTTCTCCCTTGTGTTCTTTTGATGGGAGCACACACAAACCAACGTGCAAAAAACAACAAGTGTGCTGTGTGCAACCGGCGCTGCACAAGCGACGTGGCAGCTGGCGCAGCCCGACACCCAAGTGGCAACTGGTGCTGCCCTGCGCCACTGGCGCTCCCCCGCTGGCGCTACCCTTCTTTCGGCTTCCTCAACATCTCCCTCAACAGATCCACCTGTGAAGCCGAACCAGTCAGCTGGGCCTGCAGTGGTCGAAGCTGGGCTTCTGCTTTTGCCAGCTCTATTCGCACTTGCTGGGTTTCTTTGATGCTAGCATCCAGCTGCTGCTGCAAGTTCTGGCTGTCCTTGCGTTGATGCATTAGGATCACTTTCTCCACATCAATACGGTCGCAGTTGGGGCACGTTGGCAAGGGGTCACCGGTTGTCGCTCTTGTTCCTTTGCCCTCTTTGCTTTTGCCGCTTGCGATTGATGACCCACGGGCCGATCCTGCTGGCGCCTGCTGCTTCACATTTGCCAGGTTGATCACTTGTTGTGTGAGTTGCTTGAAGCACTCAACCGTTTCATCCTTCCGCCGTTTCTTTGGTCGGTGGGTCCGTGGTGTGGCGGAGGATGACGACGATGATGATGATGATGTTTTGGACCCCTTCCTCCTGCCGGCCTTGCCCGGCTTTGTCTTTGGTTTGACCTTTGTTGCCTCCGCTGCCGGCTCAGTTTTTACGTCGTCCTGTCTCTCAGTCTTTGGTTTGTTCCGCTTCGCCGCCACCGGCAGGCCGCCACCACCAGCTTTTGCTGTCTCGAGTTGCATTGCGGCATAGAGCTCCTTGCCGATGGCTACTGGCTGCTGCCGAAACGCAGTGATGTCG
This sequence comes from Chloroflexota bacterium, assembly GCA_024232355.1. The sequence goes on from JAAEPW010001130.1 coordinate 1,823, forward strand.
CTGAACGGTACGGACGCCACGCGGCCGTCGAACGATTGCAGGTCCGCATGCAGCTTCGCACAACAGACACGCTTCCGTGATGGGCTCGTCGTGCAGCGGAGGCCCGTTGCGACAAGCTCTTCGGTGTACTCATACGTCTTGCTGCGGAATTGCAGTGGTCCTGTGCGAAAGTCCACAGTGCATTTCTTTTTTTTCTCCGAATCCATAATGATGATGATATCATAGAAAACACGAGAGACACGCTTGTTGAACAGGTACTTTTGGTTGGTCCACAGCAATGCGTGCGGGGGGACGTTGAGAAACCCACCTGTCTCCGTCAGCACGTCCATGTCTGCAGATGGTGGCTTGCGCACTCGGCGCGCCCCAAGGACTTTGCCGGCATCGGAGCCATGGCTGTTTGGACTGACCACACGTGCCCGGTGTTTATTTTTGGGTGGCAGCGCGGCGTTCGTCGTGTCCGGAGGAAGCTGGCAGCCGGCGCTGCCCTGACCATCTTTGTGCGCGACTTCTGAATTTCGAGATGCTTGGCGCACTTTTTCATCAAAGGCCTCGTCCCTTTCTTTGGCTCTGCGGCGTGCCACAGACAGCCACGACAACCAAAAATCCTTTGACTGCACGAAGCTATCTGTGCACATGCGAAACAGAAACGATCCGAGGAACGTGACGACGGCAGCGAAGCGACCATGTTCCGTGCGCAGTTCCTTGCTCGCACACGTTGGGACACTGTCAGCAACTCTCTGCTCTAGGGTGTCGAACGCCGCTTGGGGGAACTCCTCCACGTTGGCAGTGCACAGCTGGCTGACCACCTCTATCAGGTTGTGCGCAACCTGGCTTGCACGCTTGATGGTTGGCGGGACTGCTGTCTCCATGTCGGAATACACTGCCCGATGGTGGCCCTCCCCCGGGACAAACACGATGTACCGCGCGACGTTGCGCACCACGTGCACCACGATCACAGCATAGTGCTGTGCCATTTGTCTTTGTACGTGCCAATGCAGCACGTGCGCCACGGTGAGGCCGTCTTCCGAGTTGACGTTCGGCTCACAGTTGCCCTCGTACAACTCGTGGTTCAATGTGCTGGAATTGTTGGACATGACGTCGGAGACAATGCACCGCGGTTCAGGGAGACCTGCATGCAGCCGGTGGGTTTTGTGTGCGATCGTCCATTCCCGTGCGAGGTCGGGTATTGCTGTCTCC